>NZ_JBHYVB010000021.1:16727-88168 GCF_042750115.1 Streptomyces sp. NPDC059455 | reverse complement strand
CCGCCCTGCGCCCGGGCGCCGGGGGGGCGGGGGGCCCCCCCCTGTTGAGGGAAGGGGCGGGGTGGGGAACAAGCCCGCCGCAGGCGTCAAGAACCGTCGAACACCCCCTAGGCGGCGCGGCGGGCCCGGCCCCGATGGTCGCGGATGATCTCCGCATAGCGGTGGCCGGTCCCCTTGATGGTGCGGACCTGGGTGCGGTAATCGACGTGGACGAGGCCGAAGCGCTTGTCGTAGCCGTAGGCCCACTCGAAGTTGTCCAGCAGCGACCAGGCGAAGTACCCGGCCAGCGGGGCGCCCTTGCGGACCGCCGAGGCGCAGGCCGCCAGGTGCTGGACGAGGTAGTCCTGGCGCTCGGGGTCGTCCACGGTCCCGTCCGGGCGTACGGCATCGGGGTAGGCGGAGCCGTTCTCGGTGACGTACAGCTTACGAGCGCCGTATTCGCCGGTCAGGCGCAGCAGGAGGGTTTCGATACCACCGGCGTCGATCTCCCAGTCCATGCCCGTGCGGGGGACGTCCGGGCGGCGGACGGCGCGGGCGTGTGGCGCCGGGCCGTTGGGGTCGTCGGTGACGGTGGCCGGGAAGTAGTAGTTCAGGCCCAGCCAGTCCAGGGGTGCGGCGATGGTTTCCAGGTCGCCGGGGCGCTCCGGCAGTTCGACCCCGTACACCTCGCGCATGTCGGCGGGGAAGCCACGGCCGTGCACCGGGTCCAGCCACCAGCGGTTGGTGTGGCCGTCCATGCGCCGCGCGGCGGCCTGGTCCTCCGGCCGGTCGGTGGCCGCCTCCACGGTGTTGAGGTTGTTGACGATGCCGACCTCGGCGCGTGGCGCGGCGGCCCGGATCGCCTGGGCGGCGAGGCCGTGGCCGAGCAGCAGGTGGTACGAGGCGCGGACCGCCGCGGTCAGATCGGTGAGGCCGGGCGCCATCACGCCTTCGAGGTGGCCGATCCAGGCCGAGCACAGCGGCTCGTTGAGGGTGGTCCAGTGGTGCACCCGGTCGCCGAGGCGGTCGGCCACCACCGAGGCGTACGCGGCGAGGTGCTCGGCGGTGTCGCGCTCGGGCCAGCCGCCCCGGTCCTGGAGCACCTGGGGCAGGTCCCAGTGGTACAGGGTGACGGACGGGGTGATGCCCGCGTCCAGCAGGCCGTCGATCAGCTCGTCGTAGAAGGCCAGGCCCTTGGCGTTGACCGGTCCGTCGCCGCCCGGCACCACCCGTGGCCAGGCGATGGACAGCCGGTAGGCGTTGGTGCCCAGCCGCTTCATCAGCCCGATGTCCTGGCGCCAGCGGTGGTAGTGGTCGCAGGCCACATCGCCGTGGTCGTCGCCCGCCACCTTGCCGGGGGTGTGCGAGAAGGTGTCCCAGATCGAGGGCGACCGTCCGTCCTCGGCGACGGCTCCTTCGACCTGGTAGGCGGAGGTGGCCGTGCCCCACAGGAAGTCGTGCGGGAGGGCTGTGAGGTCCAGGAGTTCGGACACGTACGTCCTTTCAGAGGTAGGGAGATCAGAGGTGGGGAGATCAGGGGTGGGAAGGTCAGCGGTGGGAAGGCCGGTCACTTCACGGCTCCGGCGGTGAGCCCGGCCACGAGATAGCGCTGCAGCAGCAGGAAGCCCGCGACCACGGGGACGCTGACGACGAGCGAGGCGGCCATGACCTGGTTCCAGTACACCTCGGTCTGGGTGGCGTAGCCCTGGAGGCCCACGGCGAGGGTGCGGGTGGTGTCGTTGGTCATCACCGACGCGAAGAGCACCTCGCCCCAGGCGGTCATGAACGCGTAGACGGCGACGGCGACGATGCCGGGGATCGCGGCCGGGACGACGACCCGGAACAGCGCGCCGAGCGGTCCGCAGCCGTCCACCAGCGCCGCCTCGTCCAGATCGCGTGGCACCGAGTCGAAGTACCCGATGAGCATCCAGATCGAGAACGGCAGCGAGAAGGTGAGATAGGTGAGGATGAGGCCGCCCCGGGAGCCGAAGAGGGCGATGCCGGTGGCGTTGCCGATGTTCACGTAGATGAGGAACAGCGGCAGCAGGAAGAGGATCCCGGGGAACATCTGGGTGGACAGGACGGTGACGGTGAACACCCGCTTGCCCCGGAAGCGGTACCGGCTGACCGCGTACGCGGCGAACACGGCGATCACCACCGAGCAGACGGTCGCCGCGCCCGCCACGATGGCCGAGTTCATGAAGTACTCGGCGAGCGGGACCGTCGACCAGATGTCGATGTAGGGGCGGATGGTCAGCCCGCTCGGCAGCCAGCGGAACGTCCCCGAGACGTCCTCCAGCGGCTTCAGGGAGCTGGAGACCATCACGTACACCGGCAGCAGGACGAACCCGGTGAGCAGGGTGAGGAAGATCCGGCGGGCCCAGAGGAAGGACCGGGGGGCGGCCATCGGTGAGCGGGGCCGCGCCGGGGAGGTGCTAGACATCGGCCGTCTTCCTTCGTCGGGAGGTCAGCAGCAGGTACAGGCCCGTCACCACGAGCAGGAAGAGCAGCAGCAGGACGGACATGGCGGACCCGGTGCCGAAGTTCCAGGTGGCGAATGTCGTCTGGTAGACGTGGATCGAGATGAGGTCCGCCGCCTCCGGCGCCGCCTTGCCGAACAGCACGTACGGGGTGTTGAAGTCGTTGAACGTCCACAGGAACAGCACCAGCACCAGCACCTGGTTGACCGGGCGCAGCGAGGGCAGGGTGATGCGGCGGATCTGCTGCCACATCCCGGCGCCGTCGAGGGCGGCCGCCTCGTAGAGCTCCTTGGGGATGTTCTGCAGACCGGCCATGACGACGAGGAACGCGAACGGCCAGCCCTTCCACACCGACACGGTGAGCAGGGCGATGAAGCTGTTGTCGCCGATCAGCCAGAACGAGGGCTTGTCGGTGAGGCCCAGCTGGTCGTGGAGAACGTGGTTCACCAGCCCGTTGTCGTGCTGGAACATGAACGCCCAGGTGATGACGGCCGTGTAGACGGGCAGGGCGTACGGGACCAGGAACAGGGTGCGCAGCACACCCCGGCCGCGGAAGGTGTCCTGGAGGAAGATGGCGGTGGCGGTCCCGAGCAGCCAGCACAGCCCGACCGACAGCACGGTGAAGCCGCAGGTGACCCAGAACGAGTGGAGCAGCGCCTCACCGGCCGGCGCGTTGATGTCCACCGAGATCTTGTAGTTGTCGAATCCGGACCAGGGCGCGGCGCTCCAGTCCCGGATGGAGAACCGGGTGAGCGCTTTGAAGCTCATCAGGATGCCCATCACCATCGGCACCAGATGGACCAGGAGCTCGAGGACCAGGGCGGGCAGAAGCAGCAGATACGGCAGTCCGATGCGGCGGATCCGCCCGGGGCGGCGCGGGGCCCCCCCCCCCCCCCGGGGGGGTCCCCGCCCCCCCCGGCCCCGCGCCGCAGCGGCCGCGGCACGGGGCGGGCAACACACACACCCCCCCCCCCCGCGGGGGGGGCGCCCCCCGGGGGGGGGGGGGGGCCCCCCCCCCCCCCGGGGGTGTTCCCCGAGCCGGTCCGCCGGTCTGCCTCGGCGGTGGCGGTCGTGGTGGTCATGAGGTGTCCGCGCTCACTTCGCCGGCATCTGCTGCTGGGCCTTCTCCAGCTTGGCCCGCACCGATGCGGTGGTCACCGGGCGTCCGGCGGCGGCGTCCGCGAACAGCTCCTTGACGGCCGTGCCCACGGACGTCTCGAACTGCGACTCGTCGGCCACCTGCGGCAGCGCCTCGGCGCTCTTGGCGAGGGTGTCCCGCAGGGCGGCCGTCGCCTGGGTGTTGAACGCGGGGTCGGACTGGGCGGCCTTGACCGGCGGGATGGAGCCGTACGCCTTGTTGAGGATCTTCTGCTCCGCGTCGCCGGTCATGAACTTCACGAACTTCAGGGCGCCGTCGTGGTTGTCGGTGTTCTTGAAGACGGCCAGGTTGATGCCGGCGACCATCGAGTTGACGGCGGTGCCGGTGCCGGGGGTGCCGGAGCGTACGGGCGCCGGGGCCACGCCCCACTCGTCGTCCTTCATGCCCAGGGAGGCGAAGGTGGCGGAGGCGGTCTGCCACAGGACCATGGCCGTCTTGCCCTTGGCGAAGTCGCTGAGGGACTGGTTCTGCGCGTACTCGGCGTTGCCCGGGGCGATGATCTTGTCCTTCGCCATCAGGTCGACATACTGCTTGATCGCGGAGACCGCGCCGTCCGAGGTGAAGTCGGGCTTGCCGTCGGCGGTGAAGAAGTCGGCGCCGTGCTGCCTGGCGAGGACGAAGACCTGGTGGATGTTCTCCGAGAGGTTCGCGCCCTCGGCGCCGAGGCCCCACTTGCCGTCCCTGGAGAGCCTCTTGCCGTCGGCGACGACGTCGTCCCAGGTGGCGGGCGGCTTGGAGATGCCCGCGTCGGCGAACATCTTCTTGTTGTAGTAGAGCGCGTACGCCATCGAGTACAGCGGCACCGCGGCCGGGTCCTCGCCCTTCACCCCGGTCGAGCCGAGGGCGGAGTCCACGAAGCGGTCCTTGCCGCCGATGCCGCCGAAGTTCTTGTCGTCCCACGACAGCAGCGCCCCGGACGCCTGGAGCGAGGCGCTCCAGGTGTTGCCGATGTTCAGCACGTCGGGACCCTGGCCGGAGGTGGTCGCGGTGAGGATCCGGTTCAGCAGCTCGGACCAGGGGATGACCTCGAGTTTCACTCTGATCCCGGTCTGTTTCTCGAACTTGTCGAGCTCGGGCTTCAGGACCTTCTTGTCCACCGCGATGCTGGCGCCCTGGTTGGAGGCCCAGTACGTGAGCGTCTTGGGCGAGTCGTTGGATCCGCCGCCGCCGGCCGTCGAGGAACCGCCTCCGCAGGCCGAGACGGCGAGGGCGAGTGACAAGGTGACGGCGCCTATGGCCGCGACTCGGATGCTGCGCATGGCTCCTGGTGTCCCTTCCGGGAGTGGTGAATGCCAAGAAGGGCCCGGGTACGCCACCGCGTTCAACTCCCGAAGCCTCTCACGGCTTAATTTAGGACGTGAGTTAAACCTCAAGAGAAGGTCGCGTCAAGAGATCCGGCGGAGGTATCTTGCGGCGCGGAGCCCGGAGTTGAGGAGGCCAGGTGACGGCGAACAACGGCCGTACGGTTCGTGACCTGCGGCGGGAGAACCGTGCCGCCGTGCTGCGCCGGTTGTACTTCGACGGGCCGATGAGCCGCTATTCGCTGGCCCCCGCGACCGGGCTGAGTTCAGGTTCCATCAGCAACGTGGTCACCGAACTGCTCGCCGAGGAACTGGTGGAGGAGGCGGGCAGCGTCGACTCCGACGGCGGCCGCCCCCGCACCCTGCTGCGGATCGCCCCGCACAGCGGCCACATGATCGGGGTGGATGTGGGCGAGACCCGGGTCCGCGTCGAGCTGTTCGACCTCGCACTGGCCGAACGGGCCCATGCGGACCGGCCGTTGCCCACGCGCGGCGCCGGGCACCGGGACCGCTACGACAGCGAGCTGATCGCGGGCCATATCCGCGACGGCATCGCCGAGGTCCTGGAGGCGGCCGGGCTCACCCCCGATCGGCTCCTCGGCGTCGGCATCGGCGTCCCCGGCATCGTCGAGCACTCCGCGGAGGGCGGTGCGGTGGTGCACTGCCAGCCGATCGGCTGGGAGGCGGTCCCGCTGGAGCGGATGCTGCGCGGACCGGACCATCTCCCCCAGGAGGTCCCGTACTTCATCGAGAACGGCGCCAAGACGCTGGGGCAGGCCGAGATGTGGTTCGGCGCCGGGCGCGGTGCGCGCAACGCGGTGGTGGTGCTCTTCGGATCGGGCGTCGGCGCCTGCGTCGTCACCGAGGACGTCGAGCACGGCCGGGCGGTGGAGTGGGGCCATCTCACCGTGCGGGTGCGGGGCCGCCGGTGCCGCTGTGGGGCGCTGGGCTGTCTGGAGGCGTACGCGGGCGCGGAGGCGCTGCTGGAGCGCTGGCAGGAGGCGGGCGGGCAGCCGCCGTCCGACACCGACGAGGAGACCGCCCTGACGGCGATGCTGGCCGCCGCCTACCCCGAGGACGGTGGCGCCCCGGACCCGGTGGCGGCCGCCGTCCTCGCCGAGACGGCCGAGTACCTGGGCGCGGGGCTGTCCGACCTGATCAACCTCTTCCAGCCCGAGCGCATCCTGATCGGCGGCTGGGCCGGTCTCCAGCTCGGCGCGCGCTTCCTGGACTCGGTGCGCCGCCACGCGCTGTCCTACGCGCTGCCGTACCCGTCCGGACGCGTCGGCATCGACCTGGGGGCGCTGGGGCCGGACGCGGTGACGGTGGGCGCCGCGATCCTGCCGCTCGCCGACTTCTTCGCCCGCGGTGGGCGCCGCGTGCCGGCCGGGCCCTCGCCGGAGCCGTCCCCGGCGTGGCGCACGACCCTGGGCACGCGGCTGGCGTAGGCGCGGGGCGGGCGCTACGCACAGGGTTGGGGGGGACCGGGCCTACGCTACGCACACGTCGGGCGCGGACCCGACTCCCGTGGCTGCGCCGACCCCCGTGCCGCTACGCCGACTCCCGTACCACCAGTTCCGGTTCGAAGAGGACCGCGACCGGATCGGTGCGCAGGCCCCGGACGTGCTCGTCGAGCAGCCGGGCCATGGCCGCCGCCATGTCCTCCACCGGCTGGCGCACCGAGGTCAGCGGCGGCCGGCAGGTGGCGGCCACGCTGGAGTCGTCGAAGCCGACGACCGCGACATCCTCGGGCACCCGCCGGCCGCGCTCCCGCAGCACCTGGCAGACTCCCTGGGCCATCAGGTCGTTGGCCGCGAACACCCCTTCCACATCGGGGTGTTCGGCGAGAAGCGCGGTCATCGCCGCCACCCCGCTGTCCAGTGTGAAGCCGCCCTCGGCCACCGGAACGTACGGGTGGCCACCGCGGGCCATGGTGTCGCGGAACCCGGCGAGCCGCTCCTGGCTCGCCGCCACGGCCCACGGCCCCGACACGGTGGCCACCTTCCGGCACCCCCGGGCCAGCAGGCGCTCGGCGGCGATCCGGCCACCGTCCCAGTGCGCCAGATCGACATGGCTCAGCGCCACCGGCCGCACGGGCCGGGCGAACAGCACGGCGGGCAGTCCGGCCTCGGCCAGCAGCGCGGGCAGCGGATCGTCGGGGTGGGTGGACACCACCAGGGCCCCGTCCGCGTTCCCCTGCCGCAGATACCTCACCACCTCCTGCCGGGCCTCGGGAGACTCGGCGAACATCAGCACCGGGTGCATCGAGCGCGGCCGCAGGAATCCCACCACGCCACCGACCACCCGGCCGAAGAACGGGTCCGCGAACACCCGCGCGGCGAAGGCGTTCTGCTCCTCCTCCGAGGTGTCCCCGGCCCCGGAGACGACGAGCGCCACGGTGCCCGTGCGCCGGGTCACCAGCGATCTGGCCGCCCGGTTGGGCGCGTAGCCCGTCCTCTCGATCGCCAGGCGGACCAGGTCCTGGATGGCCGGATCCACATTGCGGACGCCATTGACGACCCGGGACACGGTCGCCCGGGAGACACCGGCCTCCCGGGCGACATCCTCCAAGGTCGGGGCCTGTCGGTTCATGTCCGCACCCTAGTGGCAGCGTGTCCCGGGGGCATAGAGCGCTCTCCCGCCACCGTCGGGGACGCGCCAGGACGACGACCGGCCACTGCTCAGTGGCTCAGTGGCTCAGCGGTAGACAGCGAACTCGTAGAGCGAGTAGCCGTAGCCGGTGCCACGGGCCGTGCCGTGGACGCGGACGTAGCGCCCGGTGCCCGAGACGTCGAAGTCGTCCACACCGCCATTGCCCTCGGTCACCTCACGGACGGTGCGCCAGCCGCTGCCGTCGTCGGAGGTCTGGATGGTGTACGCCTTGGCGTAGGCGGCCTCCCACACCAGCTGGACGTGGGTGAAGGAAGTGGACGCGCCGAGGTCCACCTGGAGCCACTGCGGATCGCTCCAGTCGGCGGCCCAGCGGGTGTCCGCCTTGCCGTCCACGGCGTTGGCGGGGGTGCAGGGGCAGTCGCCGCCACCGGTCTGGTACGAGGAGGCGGTGGCGGGCCTGCCGGGGGCCACGTTGGTGCCGTTCACGGCGGGCGGGACGACCCGTACGGAACGGGTCTCGATGCCGACGTTGCCCTTGCCGTCGGTGGCCCTGACGTACACCTTCCACACCCCGGGGCGATCCGGCGCGGTGACCCTCA
Source organism: Streptomyces sp. NPDC059455 (assembly GCF_042750115.1). NCBI lineage: Bacteria > Bacillati > Actinomycetota > Actinomycetes > Kitasatosporales > Streptomycetaceae > Streptomyces > Streptomyces sp. NPDC059455. The sequence continues at coordinate 80,037 of NZ_JBHYVB010000021.1, read as the reverse complement.
GCCGCCCGCCGCCGAGGGCAGTGGCGGACAGCGGGACGAGCCTCTTGTCCTTGTCGAGGTACATCGTGCTGCCCAGGACCTGGTAGCCGATGGTGTCGCCGTCGGGGTCGGTGGCCTTGACCGCGAGGGTCAGGTCACGGCCCGCCTCCACCTTGGCGGCATCGCCCTCCACGGCCAGCGAGGAGATGACCGGCGGTGTGTTGTCGCGCGAGGTGTCCGCGCCGTAGGCCTTCTTCACCGCGTAGTACGACAGCCGTTTCTGCCCGGCGGGCAGCAGATTGAACCAGACGCCACCGAAGTCGTCCTCGGTGCCGTAGTGGAACATCGTGGCGCCGAGCGCGACGCCCTTGTGGCCGGTGACGCAGTTCCACGCCTTGGCGTAGCCCGCGGCCTTGGCCTGGTCGGTGGGCTCCTCCGGCACACCGCCTACGTCGTCGGGGACCTCCCACTCCCCCGCCGGGCCGGTCTCGGTGACGATGTACGGCTTGGTTTGACGTGCTCCCTGGCCTAAAGTCCAGGGATTCCGACCTGGGCCGACTGACCCTTTCGGGGGCTTCCTGCTTCAATGCGCCGTGCGGGCACATGTGCCCGTCTTACCGGCGCTCCACAGGCGTTTAGCGTCTCCGCCCGTCCGGCGGCGACGATACGGCGTCCTTCGAAGAGGACGTTACGTGCTGCGTTGTGGTCACGGTCGTGCACAGTGGCGCACTGCCGGCACGTCCACTCCCTGACGTGCAGGGGCTTGCGGCCGTCCCGAAATCCGCAGGCCGAGCAGATCTGAGAGGACGGGAAGGCCCGGTCCACCTCGGCGAGCCAGGCGCGTTCCTCGGTGCGCTTGGCCTGGGTGATGCGCCCCCGGGACAGCTCGGCCGACTTCACATACGGCAGTCCTGCCGCATGCGCTTCCCTGCGGACGCGCAGGCAGTCGTTCCACACCACACGGGCGCACCCGAACGCACTCGCCAACGCACGACGCTGGGAGGCGTCCGGGTAAGCCCGGTAGTTGTAGCGGAACTGCATACCCAAAGATCTTACTGCGATTGGTCTCATGGATGAGCAGAACGACTCCAGGCGGGGCAGGCATGTCGTTTCGGCAATCATGTGCACTTGGCTTCGTGACGAAGTACCGGCACGGGGTGTTCAACGACGAGATGCTGACGTGCTGCGAAGAGACCATGCGCAAGTCTGCGAGGGCTTCGAGGCGGAGCTGAAGGAGCTCAACGGCCAGGGTGTTCTTCCAGTCCAGGCGTCGGTCCACACGACGCTCCCTGCGGCGTTGTGCCTGCTGGCCGGGCAGCGCGAGGGCGCCGGCGGCCAGCAGACTGGCGGCGAGGGGCGCCGCGATTCGGCGTGGGGCGGTACGGGTCCGGCTCGTGACGGTGGAGCGCCCGCGATCAGGGTGTTTGAAACGGTCTTCGATCTCCGTGCCATGGCGACTCCTGCCACATGGAGAGAGGGTGAAGGTGGCCGAGCGGCCGTCGCACGACGAGGACTCGCGACGCCGTGGGTGCGGGCCGGGCCGCCCGCATGACGGGCCGTCACCGGTCCGCGACAACAATGGGAGAGCGCTCTCCAAATGGGAGTGTCCGGGCGGGGACGCAAAGGTGTCAAGGCGTCGAGCGGAAAGGATCAGACGCCGGTCTCCCTTTCCCTCTTGAACACAACTCTCAGGGACGCGGCCGACCACAGATCTCCCCAAGTTCCCCCGAACCAGGGATTCCACCAGGGCAGTTGACGCTCAAAAAGCAACAACATGTAAGGACTGCGGTCACAACTCTTGACGAGTCATTCACATGGATGAAGCATTCGACGGCAAGAGAGCGCTCCCTCACCCCCCATCCCGTTCATTTACTGAACCAGGAGAGACGCCCCCATGACGCCTTCCCCCACGTCTTCCTCCTCTTCCTCCTCTTCCTCCTCCGGCCGCTCCGCGGTCGGCCGCCGGGCGGTGCTCGGCGCCGCGGCCGCCGTCGCATCGGTCCCCGCCCTCGGCGGCCTGGCCACTTCCGCGGCCGCCGCCCCCTCGGGCCGGGGCAGAAGCGCCAAGGCCCTGCCCGGCGGCGGCGACCTCGGCCCAAACGTGATCGTCTTCGACCCGTCCACGCCCGGCATCCAGGCCAAGCTGGACGAGGTGTTCAAGAAGCAGGAGTCGGCGCAGTTCGGCACCGGGCGCTACGCCCTGCTGTTCAAGCCCGGCAGCTACAGCGGTCTCAACGCCCAGATCGGCTTCTACACCTCCATCGCCGGGCTGGGGCTGTCCCCCGACGACACGACCATCAACGGCGATATCACGGTGGACGCCGGATGGTTCAACGGCAATGCCACCCAGAACTTCTGGCGCTCGGCGGAGAACCTCGCGGTCGTACCGGTCAACGGCACCAACCGCTGGGCCGTGGCGCAGGCGGCCCCCTTCCGGCGGATGCACGTCCGCGGCGGGCTCAACCTCGCCCCCAACGGCTACGGCTGGGCGAGCGGCGGATACATCGCGGACAGCCGCATCGACGGCCAGGTCGGACCGTACTCCCAGCAGCAGTGGTACACCCGCGACAGCGCGATCGGCGGCTGGCTCAACGGCGTGTGGAACATGGTGTTCTCCGGTGTGGAGGGCGCGCCCGGGCAGAGCTTCCCCAACCCGCCGTACACCACGCTCAACACCACTCCCGTCTCCCGGGAGAAGCCCTTCCTGTACCTCAACGGCGGCGAGTACCGGGTCTTCCTGCCGGAGAAGCGCACCAACGCCCGCGGTGTCACCTGGGGCAACGGCACCCCCCGAGGCACCTCGCTGCCACTGTCGCAGTTCTACGTGGCCAAGCCCGGTGTCACCGCGGCCACCCTCAACGAGGCGCTCACCCAGGGGCTGCATCTGCTGCTCACCCCGGGGATCTACCACCTGGACCGGCCGGTCCAGGTGAACCGCGCGAACACCGTCGTCCTCGGGCTCGGCTACGCCACGCTCATCCCCGACAACGGCGTCACCGCGCTGAAGGTCGCCGATGTCGACGGGGTGCGGCTGGCCGGTTTCCTCATCGACGCCGGACCGGTGAACTCCGCCACACTGCTGGAAGTCGGCCCGCAGGGGGCCTCGGCCGACCACTCGGCCAACCCCATCACCGTCCAGGACGTGTTCATCCGCATCGGTGGCGCGGGCCCCGGCAAGGCCACCACCAGCATGGTGATCAACAGCCGGCACACCATCGTCGACCACACCTGGGTCTGGCGCGCCGACCACGGCGACGGGGTCGGCTGGGAGACCAACCGCGCCGACTACGGTGTCCGGGTCAACGGCGACGACGTGCTGGCCACCGGCCTCTTCGTGGAACACTTCAACAAGTACGACGTGCAGTGGTTCGGACAGCGGGGCCGGACCATCTTCTTCCAGAACGAGAAGGCGTACGACGCCCCGAACCAGGCGGCCATCCAGAACGGCTCCATCAAGGGCTACGCCGCCTACAAGGTGGCCGATTCCGTCACCACACACGAGGGCTGGGGGCTCGGCAGCTACTGCTACTACAACGTCGACCCGAGCATCGTGCAGCACCACGGCTTCGCCGCGCCGAACGCGTCGGGGGTGAAGTTCCACAATCTGCTGGTCGTCTCGCTCGGCGGCCAAGGCCAGTACGAGCGCGTCATCAATGACACCGGATCTCCCACCTCGGGCACCTCCACCGTGCCGTCCACTGTGGTGTCATATCCCTGATCTACGATGCCTCGCGGGTCGGTGCCCCCCGGTGAACCGCCCCTCGAAGTGCCGACCGCCCAGGAAGGACCACACGCCATGGCCACCACCCCCGTGCGCGACCGCTCCACGATCATGGTGCTCAACGGACCGAACCTGAACCTCCTGGGCCGACGGCAACCCGAGATCTATGGCACCGACACGCTGGCCGACATCGAGAAGCTGGTGGCCGATACCGCCGCGCCGCACGGTCTGACGACCGACTGCCGGCAGAGCAACCACGAGGGCCAGCTGATCGACTGGATCCACGAGGCCCGGGAGCGCCACGCGGCGGTCATCATCAACCCCGCTGGGTACTCCCACACCTCCGTCGCCCTGCGCGACGCCCTGGCCACCTGCGACGGTCTGCCGATCGTGGAGGTGCACATCTCCAACATCCACCAGCGGGAGACCTTCCGGCACCACTCCTATGTCTCCGCGCTGGCCAGCGGGGTGATCGCCGGTTGCGGTGTCCAGGGCTACGCGTTCGCCGTCGAGCGGGTGGCGGCCCTGCTGGCCGCCGCCAGGGCGTAGGCCCGGGCATAGGCCGTAGGCGTAGGGGTGCGACACCTCAGAGCTTGATCGGACAGAGCTTGATCGGACCTCAGGCCGGACCTCAGGCCCTGAGCACGCGGACACCGGCCTCGGTGTACGGAGCGACCAGCTCCTCATCGGCGCCGGTGTCCGTGATCAGCACATCGATCTCGTCCAGTGCGCAGATCCGGGCGAACGCCCGGCGGCCCAGCTTGGAGCTGTCGGCCACGACCACCACCCGGGTGGCCCGGCCCGCCATGAGGTGGTTGATGCTGGCCTCCCCCTCATGGTGGGCGGTCGCGCCCTGGACCGTGTCCAGCGCGTCCACACCGAGGATCGCCAGATCCAGCGACACCTGGTCCAGCACCCCGGTGGCCAGCGGCCCCATCAGCTCGAAGGACTGCGGACGGGCCACCCCACCGGTGAGCACGATCTTCACCTGGGGGCGCACCGCCAGCTCATTGGCGATGTTCAGGGCGTTGGTGACGACCGTGACGGCCGGGCCGCCGCCCGATGTGGAAAGGTCACCGCGCGTGGAGATGGCGCGGGCGACCTCGGTGGTGGTCGTCCCGCCGTTGAGCCCCACGATCGAGCCCGGTTCGGCCATCCGGGCCGCGGCCGCGGCGATGCGCTGCTTCTCCGAGGCGCGCCGGGCGGTCTTGTAGCGCAGCGGCAGGTCGTACGAGAGATTGTGCGCGACCGCGCCGCCACGGGTGCGCGTCAGCATCTGCTGCTGAGCGAGTTCATCCAGGTCGCGCCGGATGGTCGCGGCGGACACCGCCAGCTCGGCGGCCGCCTCCTCGACATCGATTCTGCCGTCCCTGGACAGCAGATCCAGCAGGGCGTTCCAGCGCTCGGGCCGTTTCACGCCGATCACCCTACCCGCTCCCCGCATGCATCGGCTCTGGACTTCCGTGCATGATTCTGCGCATTATCAGCCCACACGAAACAACTCCGCGCATCCATATTGCTCGGTTCATCCGTGCGACGAGGGGAGTCCCATGAGCCACACCGAGGCCGAGATCGCGAGCCAGCCCGACTGCTGGCGGCGTGCCATCGCCCTGGCCCGGGATCCGGAGGGGCCCGTACGAGCGGCGCTGCCCCGGCCGGGTGAGCGGGTCGCCGTCGTCGGCTGCGGCACCTCGTGGTTCATCGCCCAGTCGTACGCGGCGCTGCGCGAGGCGGCGGGCCAGGGCGAGACGGACGCGTTCGCGGCGTCGGAGGCGCCGCTCGGCCGCGCCTACGACCGGGTGGTCGCGCTGTCCCGCTCCGGCACCACGACCGAGGTGCTGGAACTGCTCGGCGCGGTGCGCGGCCGGGTGCCCACCACCGTCATCACGGCGGTCCCCGACTCACCCGTCGTGGGCGCCGCGGACGCCGCGGTGGTGCTCGACTTCGCCGATGAGCGATCGGTGGTGCAGACCCGCTGGGCCACCACCGAACTCGCCCTGCTCCGCGCCCACTTGGGCGAGCCGCTGGACCACCTGGAGGCGGACGGGGAGGCGGCGCTCGCCGAGCCGCTGCCCGGGCCGCTCGTGGACGCCGGGCAGTTCACCTTCCTCGGGCGGGGCTGGACCTACGGGGTCGCCCAGGAGGCCGCGCTCAAGATGCGCGAGGCGGCCGGGGCGTGGACCGAGGCGTATCCGGCCAAGGAGTACCGGCACGGCCCGATCAGCGTGACCGGCCCGCGGAGCGTGGTGTGGTGGCTGGGCGAGGGGGCGTCGGACGTGGCGGACGAGGAGATCACCCGCACCGGTGGCCGGGTCGCCGGCTTCGGCCGCGACCCGCTGGCCGAACTGGTGGTGGTGCAGCGGCTCGCGGTCGCGATCGCGGCGGCGCGCGGGCTCGACCCCGACGAGCCGCGCCATCTCACCCGCTCGGTGATCCTCGGCTGAGCAGAGCCGCGCGAGGACGAGCGGGGCCGGGCGGGTCGAGCGGTCCGCGCGGGATACGGGCGGACCTCGGGATACGGGACAGGACCTTTGAACACGGGAACGGGCGGAAGGAGCCGGTAGATGCCGCTGGTGGCCACCGGAGAGATCGTCGGGGCGGCCGCACGGGCCGGGCTCGGCGCGGGTGCGTTCAATGTCATCCAGATCGAGCACGCCCAGGCCATCGTGGCCGGGGCGGAGGCGGCGCGCGCGCCGGTGATCCTCCAGATCAGCGAGAACGCGGTGCGGTATCACGGCGCCCTGGCCGCCATCGGGCGGGCGACCGTGGAGGTGGCCCGCGCGGCGCGGGTGCCGGTGGCCGTGCATCTGGACCACGCCACCGGGCCGGAGCTGGTGCGGGAGGCGGTGGTCCTCGGCTTCGGCTCGGTGATGTTCGACGCCTCGGCCCTGGACTACGACGGCAATGTGGCGACGACCGCCGAGGTGGCGGCCGACTGCCATGCCCACGGGGTGTGGGTGGAGGCCGAGTTGGGCGAGGTGGGCGGCAAGGACGGCGTCCACGCACCGGGCGCCAGGACCGACCCGGCCGAGGCCGCCGCCTATGTGGCGGCCACGGGCGTGGACGCGCTCGCGGTCGCGGTGGGCACCTCACACGCCATGGTCGTCAAGGCCGCGGCGGTGGATCTGCCGCTGGTCGCGGCGCTGCGCACGGCCGTGCCGGTACCGCTGGTGCTGCACGGCTCCTCCGGGGTGCCCGAGGCGGATCTGACCCGGGCGGTGGAGGCGGGGCTGACGAAGGTGAACATCGCCACCCATCTGAACGTGGCCTACACCCGGGCGATCCGCGACCATCTGGCCGGCCACCCCGAGGTGGTCGACCCGCGCAGGTATGTCGCGGCCGCGCGGGACGCGGTGGCGCGCGAGGTGACGCGGCTGCTGAAGCTGGTGCGGGCCACGCCCTGAGGATCACGCGGGAGAACCCCACGGGAGAACCACGTGCCGAGCATCACGCACCCGGGAATCGCGCACTGAGAGCGCCTGCGGGAAGTTGTTGCCTGCGGGAAGTTGTCGCCAAAGCCTCCAATTCGCGCGGCAATACGCATCGACTTCCGCGGCGCAGCGTATTGACATGAGCTTATCAACTCGCCCAAGATGCCCCAGTCGAGGTTAGGAAAGGTTCCTAACAAAGGGGTGTCCTATGCGCAAGCGTTTCGCGTTCGTGATCGCCACGGCCGGTCTGCTGGCCGGCTCCGTCACCGCCGGCGCCCACGCCAACACCCGGGGCCCCGCGCCGGCCCCCGCGTCCACCAAGGAGGGCACGGTCACCGCGGCGCAGCTGCTCGCCAAGGTGCAGAGCTGTTCCCAGATATCCAGTGGCAAGTACCGCACCGACGAGGAGACATCGGCCACCGTCCCGGTCTGCGGTGCCAATGGCGCGGTCTTCTGGAAGGCCGACATGGACGTCGACTGCGATGGCCAGGTGACCTCCCGGTGCAACGAGGACACCGACCCGTGGTTCCAGGACGACACCGCCTTCCACCAGTCGGACGGCAAGCCCCTGATCGCCGACAAGCTGCCGTATGTCGTGGTGCCCAGCCCGAGCTCCACCTGGGACTACCGGCAGGCCGGTATCAAGGGCGGCGGCGTGGTCGCGGTCATCTACAACAACAAGGTCGAGTACGCGGTGGTGGGCGACACCGGACCGAACAAGATCATCGGTGAGGCGTCCTACGCCACGGCCAACGCGCTCGGCATCGACCCCGACCCCGAGACCGGCGGCGCCGAGTCGGGGGTGACGTACATCCTGTTCAAGAACTCCTCCGTCTCCCCCATCGAGAACCACGGCAAGGCCGTGTCGGTCGGCGACGGCCTTGCGAAGCAGTTCGTCCAGAACAACTGACCCGGCATCATCGGGGAACGTGCGGCACGGTCGCACGCTCCCCGATGATTTTTCCCGGGCCGGGCGGTCTGCACCGGTGAACGCCGCGACAGGAGGTGGACATTGACCGGTCCCGAGCCCGAGAACCCGCCCATGCCGTCCCCGGCCGTGCCGTCCCCGGCCGTGCTGGTGCTGGCCCAGCCGATCACCCGCGCCGAGGTGGCACGGCTCTGCGAACAGCTGACCGCGCTGGCGCGCCGCGCCGGTCCGGGGCCGGTCACCGTGGACGTGGGCGGGGTGGGGCGGCCGGACCTGGCCGTGGTCGAGGCCCTGACCCGGCTGCAGCTGACCGCCGGCCGTCTGGGACGCGGGATCCAGCTCCGCAACGCCCGCGGCGAACTGCGGCGGCTGCTCGCCTGGACGGGGCTGGACGAGGCTCTGACGGCCCCCGCGGTGTTAGGCCACGCCCTCGGGCCCGAGGAAGGCGGGGAGGCCGAACAGCGGGAAGAGGCGCTCGGTGTCCAGGAAGGAGTTGAGCCCGGTGATCCGGCCCCCTGATATCTCCAGGACCTGGAGCGCCCAGGGCTCATGGCGGCCGTCGGCGCCACCCGGGCGGTACTGGCCGAAGGCGGGCATGCCGTTGGCCACGGTCGGGACCAGGCGGGAGCCGCGGCAGCCGATGCCATGGCCCACCAGCCACTGACGGATGTCCTCGTGACCGCGCAGCCACAGCTCGTACGGCGGCATGGAGAGCGTGGCGTCCTCGTGCAGCAGGGCGGTGAGGGAGTCCAGGTCATAGCGCTCGAAGGCGTCCACATAGCGGGCCAGCAGCGCGCGCTGCTCCTCGTCCAGCGGCTTGACCGGGTCGGAGTCGCTGATCTGGCTCGCGGCGAGGGTGGCCCGGGCTCGCTGCAGCGCGCTGTTGACCGACGCGACGGTGGTGCCCAGCAGCTCGGCGACCTCGCTCGCCTTCCAGGCCAGCACCTCGCGCAGGATCAGCACCGCCCGCTGGCGGGGCGCCAGATGCTGGAGCGCGGCGATGAACGCGAGCCGCACCGCGTCCCGCTGGGCCGCGACCTCGGCCGGGTCTCCCCCGTCCGACAGCACCTGGCCGTCCGGGACCGGCCCGATCCAGGTGGCCTCAGGCTGCTCGGCGAGCGTGGCCGGGAACGGGGTGGCCGCGGAGGTCAGATCCATGGGCCGGGCCCGCCGCTTGCTTCCGCCGAGCATGTCCAGGCACACATTGGTGGCGATGCGGTAGAGCCACGACCGCAGCGCGGACCGGCCCTCGAAGCGGTCCAGCCCCCGCCAGGCGCGCACCATCGTCTCCTGGACAGCGTCCTCGGCCTCGAAGGCCGAGCCCAGCATCCGATAGCAGTAACCGGTCAGCTGCGTACGGTACGGCTCCAACTGGAGCTCGACACCGGCCGCGCCGTCCACCGCCGCCACATCACTCATCGCCGCACCTCGATCGTTTCGATCGCTCTTCGGACTCCCATCGGCGCCAAACCTAGCGGGCCCCACTGACAACGGCGCCGACCTGCGCAAACGACAGACGGCTCGGGGCGCCGGACGGGTGACTCAGGACACCGGGCGGGCACTGACCGCGGCGGCGTGCACCTGATGACCGCCGCTGGCGATCATCCGTACCTCCGCGCGGTCGCTGATCTCCGCCCGCACGATGCCGGTGTCGTCCACGTACACGGGGTGACCGCCCGGACCGCTGCTCTCCGTGCGGTGCACCACCACGACGTCCTCGGCTCCCGGGTCCGGGGCGGTCGTATCCACGAAGACCAGCTCATACCTCTCTCGGCTCCGCATCACGCCCTCCTCCGCACCGACCCGCCCCCGCCATCCCAAACCGGGACATTCAACACTATCGCTCGGGCCGGGCGGCGCAAGAGGTTCGGTGCTCACCGCGGTGCGGCGGCCTCCGGCCGGTCCGCGGCGTCCGTGCGCTCCTCCGCCGCCGCCTCCTCGAGCGGTGTCCTGTCGAGGTGCAGCATCGGCGCGAGGATGGGGCCGAACAGGGTGGCCACGGTGATGGAGCCCAGGGTGATGGCCCAGGCGAACGGGCCGAGCGGGGTGCAGTCGAAGAACTGGCTGACGCCCGGGGTCTGGATGATGGCGGCGAGCACCGCGGCGGAGCCCAGGCCGGCGATCAGGACGTGCCGGTCCATGCCGCCCGTCGCCAGGGTCTGCGCCAGCTGGGTGCCCACCAGGGCGGCGAGCCCCACCGTACTGGCCCGGCGGCCCCGGCCGGTGACCCGGGCGGCGGTCCACGCCAGTCCGGCCCCGGCGGCCGTGATGACGCCCCGCAGCAGCATCTCCTTGGTGAGCGCCACGCCCAGCGAGCGGCTGGGACCCTCCTTGAGCAGCCGTTCGCCGGTGTGCCCGGTGGGCTCGCGCACCGCGATGGCGAGCGCGGGCGCGAGGTCGGTCAGCAGGTTGACCAGCATGATCTGACGCGCGCTCAGGGGCGTGGTGCCGGTCAGGGCGGAGGTCGCCACACTGAAGGTGACCTCGCCGAAGTTGCCGCCGATGAGGATGGCGAGGGCGGCCCGGACCGAGGCCCACATGGCGCGCCCCTCCATCAGGGCCGAGACGATGGTCTCCAGGCGGTCGTCGGTGACGACGAGGTCCGCCGCGGCGGTCGCGGCGGGGGTGCCGCGCCGGCCGAGGGCGATCCCGACGTCCGCCAGCCGGATCGCGGGGGCGTCGTTGGCGCCGTCGCCGGTCATGGCCACCACCCGGCCGAGGCGCTGATACGCCTGGACGATACGGACCTTGTGGTGCGGGCTGCACCGGGCGATCACGTCCACCGTGGGCAGCAGCTCGTCCAGCCGCTCGTCGTCCATCTCGTCCAGCTCCGGACCGGTGCTCACCTTGGGCTCGCGGACGTCCATGATGGTGGCCGCGATGGCGTCCGCGGTGGCGGGGTGGTCGCCGGTGAGCATCACGGTCTGCACCCCGGCCTCGCGCAGCCGCTCGGTGGCCGGGCCGGCGCTGGTGCGGACGGGGTCGGCGAGCGCGATGAAGCCGAGGAAGTCCAGGTCCCGCACGGTGGCGTCGGTAAGGTCCTCACCGTCCCGCATCGGGCGCTCGGCCACCGCCAGCACCCGCCGCCCCGCTCCGGCCAGCTCCTCGGCGGCGGCGGCCAGCTTCTTGATGTCCTCCGCGTCCAGTGGGGTGGCCCGTCCGGTGCCCGGTACGCGCCGCCGGACGACCCGCTCCAGGACGCCCTCGGGCGCTCCCTTGACGCTGAGCAGCGCGCCGTGCGGGGTGCGCCCGGCGGTGGCGTGGTAGGCGCGGGAGGGTTCGAAGGGCAGCGAGTCGGTACGGCGCCAGCGGGGCGCTCCGCGCCGCACCCCGACCCCGGCCCGGCGCGCCCCGACGCTCACCGCCCGGTCGGTCTGGTGCGCCATGGGCTCGGCCTGGCGGGCCGGCGGGGTCGCGCGCAGGGCGGCGGCGAGCACGGCCTTACGGGGCGCGTCCAGCCGGTCGGCGGGAAGCGGGCCGCCGCCGTCGCTGACGGCCGCGAGCTGGAGGGTGCCCTCGGTGAGGGTCCCGGTCTTGTCGAAGCACAGCACGTCGGCGCGGCCGAGCGCCTCGATGGTGCGCGGGTTGCGGACCAGGGCGCCGAGGTCGGCCAGCCGCCGGGCGGCGGCCAGCTGAGCGGCGTTGACCAGGAACGGAAGTCCTTCGGGGACGGACGCCACGGCGAGGTTGACGGCGGAGGCGAGGTTTTCGGTGGGCGGCAGGCCGTGCAGCAGCCCGGCGCCGGCGACCGCGGCGGCGGACCCGACCGCGATGGGCACGCTGGAGCGGGTGAGCGCGGTCAGCCGGGCCTCGACACCGGTGACGGGGGCGGCCTGGCGGGCGGTGGCCAGGCTGCGGCCGACCTCGGTGGCCGGTCCGGTGGCCACGACGACGGCCTCCGCCCGCCCGGCGGAGACCGTGGTGCCCTCGTAGAGCATCGACCGGCGCTGGGTGATGTGGGCGCCGACGACCGGCGCCGGGGACTTGTGCACGGGGAGGGACTCGCCGGTCAGCGAGGACTCGTCGACCTCAAGCCCTTCGGCCTCCAGCACCCGGCAGTCGGCGGGCACCACGTCCTCCGGGCCCAGCACGACGATGTCGCCGGGGACCAGGTCCCCGGCGGTCACCAGGCGTTCCGTACCGCCCCTGCGGACCCGGGCGCCGATCGCCGACCGGGCGAACAGCTCGGACAGCGCCCGCTCGGTCCTGACCCGCTGGAACCCGCCGACGAGCGCGGAGATGCCGGTGATGGCGGCCACCAGCGCGGCGTCGGTGCGCGAGCCCACGGCGGCGGCCAGGGCGGCCCCGGCGGCCAGGACCGGGGTGAGCGGGTTGGCGAGCTCCTCGATGAACGCGGCGGGCAGGGTGGTGCCGGTGGGCTCGCCCCGGCGCGGCCCCTGCGCGGTGCGGGATGCCGCCTCCTCCGGGGTCAGCCCGCCGGGCCGGGTCCGCAGCCGCTCCAGCACCCGGGGGACGGGCATCAGATACCAGGGGGTGGTGGTCACCGGCGGGTCCATGGGGCGGGCGAGGAGCTGGCGCGCCCGCCAGTTGCCCAGGGCGAAGGCCAGGGTCCCCGCGGTGGTGCCCGACGCCGCGCCGCGCGCGGTGGCCTGGTCCGGGGGCGCCTGGAGGGCGGCCACCGCGCCGATGGCGCTGCCGCCGGCGGACAGCAGGGCGCTCTCCCGGTCGACCCGCGCGGCCACGCCGACGGCGTCCACGATGAGCCCGGCCGACTCCAGGTCGGCACCCACGAGCAGATGGGCGCCCCAGGCCGGGGGCTCACCCTCGCGGTGCACCCCGATGCCGCAGTCGGCGGCCCCCAGGGCCCGGCGGTTTCCGGAGAGCAGCAGCACCACGGCGCCGTCGGCCTGGAGGGAGCGTACGGAGGCCACCAGGCGGCCGCCGGAGGGCGCGATCGCGTCGGCGAAGGTGATGTCCGTGGGGTGCGGCCGGTCGGTGGCCAGGACGATGCGGGCGCCCGCCCGCCGGGCGGCGGCCGCCACGGCCTCGGCGCCGGGCACGGTCTGCGCGGCGAGGCCCACCACCGCCTGAAGCTTGCTCCCCCGGGCCAGGCCGAGTATCCGCTCGCTGCCCCTGCGGCGGAGCCTCGCCGCGGCCTGCTGCCCGGTGCGCCCGGTCAGCTCCAGCCGGTCCAGGGGACCGAGCACCCATCCGTTGTCGCGGCGGGTCTCCAGGGGCTCATCGGAGTCGAAGAGGTCGAAGAGCCGCGCGGCCGTCCGCTCGGGGTCGGCGCCGCCGAGGAGTTCCAGGTCGATGGGCTCGTAGCGGTCGCCGCGCAGCGCCGCCTCGTCCAGCACCACGGTGTCGACCTGGCCCAGCCGCCGCAGCGAGCTGCGGTCCATGGCCAGGACGCCGCGCAGCGCCAGGAACCGGCCGAGGCTGGTCGCGAACCCCTCCCGGCCCGCCCCCGGCGCCTTGGGCACGGAGGAGAACCCGACGGCGAACCCGCGGCGCAGGCCGGCGAAGGGCCCGGTGAGGGCGCCGGCCACGGCTCCCGCGGCCATGGAGCGCTCCGCGAAGCGCTCCACGGCGTCCTTGGGGGGCGGTCCGGGCCGCTCGACCACGATGGGCTCGGCCACCACGTCCTGGGGACCGTGCACCAGGTGCGGCTCCATGGCGGCCCATGCCCGGCCCTCCGCCTCCGCCTCCCGCCACAGGGCCATCCGCTGGATGAGGTCGAGCGCGAGCCCCCCGCCCCGGGTGGCCACGCCCTGGGTCAGCGCGCTCAGCACCGGCAGCGTCGCCTCGGTCGGCCGGCCTCGGGTGACGGCCAGGGCGAGGCGCCGCAGGCGGGGGTGGTTCTGGATGACGGACATGGTGGCGGCCACCTCGGTGGGCAGCTTGCCCCAGGGGACCAGGCGCAGGGCGGTGGCCACGCTCAGCCCCACCACGTCCGCGGCCACGACGGTCAGCGACTGGGACTCCCTGGCACCGCCGGAGGGGTGGCGGGGCTCGGGGGCCCATTCGTCGAACTCCTCGGTGGGCGCGACGGGCTCCTGGACCTCCGCGCGCTCGATCCGGACGATCAGGTCCTGCTCGGACGGGGGAGGTTTGCCCACGGCCACCACGACCCGCTCGGAGGGCGCGTTCACCCGCGCCCACCGCACCCGCGGATGTTCCTCGAGCGCCCGCTCCACCCGGCGGGCCACCTGCTCGCCGCCGATGCCGTGCACCCCGCGGACCTCGATGTAGTACCGCCCCGGGTAGGACCAGATCCCGCGCTCGGAGGGCCGGACCAGCCGTCCGAAGGTTCCGGCCGCGTCCCGCACGCCCGCGGCCACACCGCTTTTGAGTGGCGCGAGCAGCAGCGAAGGCGGCAGGGGCAGGCGCAATGCTGACAGCGACGGCAGCGGTGACATCAAGGGACCTCCGCTCTCCGGGCGGCCCGCCCGGTTCATCACGATTACCCTGAAAAGGGAAGAAGATTCCATCCCTCATCACCGTGTGGATGTGAGACCAGTGACCACTCCCGCTACTTCACGCAAGCGCAGTTCCTCGACCGCCGCGAAGAAGACGGCATCACCGGCGCGCGGCGGCAAGTCGACGACGAAGTCCCAGACCACGTCGGCCGCCTCGAAGCCCTCGGCGGCCAAGAGGCCGACGAAGGCCACCAAGCCGTCGAAGACCACACAGCGGCAGCGGACGGCGAAGGCCGCCAAGGGCCCCATGGAGACATCGCGCAGCGACGGCAGGCGCAGCCTGACCGTCACGGTGCCCACGTTCAACGCCATGGGCCACGCCACGAAGGAGGGGTTCGACACCGTCGGCCACGCCACCAGGGAAACCCTCGACACCGTGGGCCACGCCACGAAGGAGACCTTCGGGACCGTCGGCCACGCCACCACCCGCGCGACCGGTGGTGCGGCGAAGGTCGCGATGAAGCCCATCGAGATGGCCCGCCGGGTGCTGCCCGCCAAGGGCGGACTCCCGCTGTACGTGGGGCTCGGCGCGCTCGGTGCCGTGGAGATCATCGAATGGCCGGTGGCCCTCGGTATCGGGGTCGGTTACGCGGTGCTGCGCAAGGGCGGCATCATGGCCGAGCCGTCCGAGCGGCGCGGCGAGGGCCGCGGCGAGGGTCGCACCGCGGGTCGCTCGAGTTCGAGGAGCGCCCGTTCCGGGAGCCGTTCACGAACGCGTAGATCCGCCAAGGCCGCGGCGTAACGTTTCGACCAGCGACTTCGCGCCGCATCGATTCCGTCTGCAAAGCGGTCAAAAAACGGGCACAACTCTGTTGGAAACGGGCACCCCACAGGCACTGTAGCGTTGGTATACACCAGGAAGCGGGCCTAACACCCGTCACTGAATTCCCCCTGGGGTCCGGCGCATTGCGTGGCCGCGATGCGCCGACCCTCCGTCACCTGGGGGTTCACCCGAGACGGACTGACCACTCCGTCACGAACCGACCGAAAGCGGTGACTCCTCTTGGCCCTCCCCCACAGCGCTCAGAGTGCCCCTCGAGTGCCCGGACAGGCAGTGTCCGCCGCCTCGCGGCACGCCACCGGAATGGCCACGCTCGCCCCCGACCTCCATGTGGTGGCCGGGGACGAGGACTTCTTCCGGCACTTCGGCGCCTCGTCCGCCGAGTTGTGCGGCCGCAGCCTGTTCGACCTGCTGCACCCCAGCACCCCCTCTGTCCTGCGGGAACACTTCTCGCGGCTGCACGACGGGCGGCGCACCCGCTTCACCGAGCGCGTCCTCGGCTACCACTCACGGGGCCAGGTGTTCTCGGGCAAGCTCACCGGCACGGCCATCCAGGGCCGGTCCGACCGACTCGCGGCCATCGTCGTGATGGTCAAACCTGATGACGAACGACCAGAGGAGGAAGCGACCCCCACCAGCCAGAAGCTGCTGTCGCCGCTGGAGGCCCGGATACTCGAGGGCGTGGCCACCGGCGCGTCGACCGTACAGATGGCCGCCAAGCTCTATCTCAGCAGACAGGGCGTCGAATACCACGTGGGATCCATGTTGCGGAAGATGAAGGCACCCAACCGGGCGGCCTTGGTCTCGCGCGCCTACGCGGCGGGCATGCTGACCGTCGGCACCTGGCCGGCCCGCGTTCGCCCGGAATTCATCAAGTGACGCACCTCATGTGACGTCGCGTCACACCGAACAGGCCCGGGGCGACACCGCCCCGGGCCTGCCGTCTTCGGCGGCCCGGCCGATACGTCATGACTCCCGCGGCCCGGCCGCTACCTCACGGGTCCCGCCGCCCGGCCGATACCTCACGGGTCCCGCGTGACACGCCTCCGTCGCTCAGTAGGCTGAGACGGCCATGCGTTCACTCCCCACCGGATCGCGCACCGCGCGACGACGCCCCCACCCCAGGCTGCCCCGCGGCCTCCTGCCCGCCGTGGTGACCGCCTGCGCCGCCGTGACCGCCGCGGGGTGCGCGACCCAGGCGGGAGTGCGGGACGACGGCTCGGCGCCCTCGCTCTCGGCACCGGCCAGCGCGGTTCCGCTGTGGCCCCAGTACACCCCCTCGGCCCTGCCCACACCCCGTCAGAAGAGCGACTTCGCCCGCTATCTGCCGGTGGACAAGGTCAAGGTGCCCTCGGGCGGACTGGCCGCCCTGTCCGCGAAGAACCTGCTGCTCCACGACCCCAATGTGCCGGCGGTGGTGCAGAAGGAGGTCTCGCTGTGCCCGGACGGCAGCCACTGCCCGCTGCGGGACACCGTCCACCGCGATCTGACCGGTGACGGCCGGGACGAACTGGTGGTGGCGGCCGATCTGCCGGCGTTCGAGCGGACGCTGCTTCAGGTCTACACCGCCTCGGGCCGCACGGTCCGCCCCGTGCTGATCCACTGGGGCCCGCCCGGGCTCACCGGCGAAACCTTCGGCCGCGATCTGCTGATCTCCGCGATCGGCGGGGACGGCCGGGTCACCACCCGCTTCCGCTGGAACGGCAACGTCATGGCGGCCGTGACGCCCGAGGACGGCACGGCCACCCGGACCCCCGTCCCGAAGGACGGCGCGGACATCCGGCCCCCGATCCCGGAGGACGGCGGGGCCGCCCCGACCGCCGCCCCCGGCGCCCAACCGGAGGCCGTGCCGAGCAGCACCGGCGCAGCGGCGGACACGGGTACCCGTACGAAGACGAGGACGACGCGATGACCACCGCCTTCACCCCGCCCGGCCCCGGCTCCCCGACCGAGGCGCATCTGCTGCTCGTCGAGGACGACGAGGTGATCCGCAATACGGTGCGGATGGCCCTGGAACGGTACGGCTTCACCGTGTCCACCGCGGGCGACGGCCTCACCGGGCTGGAGATCTTCCGGGAGAGACAGCCCGATCTGCTGCTGCTGGATGTGATGCTGCCCGAGTTGGACGGCATCGGACTGTGCCGCAGGGTCCGCGAGTTCAGCCTGGCGCCGATCCTGATGATGTCCGCGCGCGGTGACTCCCTGGACGTGGTCTCCGGTCTCGAGGCGGGCGCCGACGACTATGTGGTCAAGCCGTGCGAGAGCGCGGTCCTGGTGGCCCGTATCCGCTCGCTGCTGCGCCGCGCCTCCTTCACCCCCGTGGTCCGCGCCCCGCGCGGCGGGACTCCGGAGGCCGAGGACGCGGCCGGTCCCGACACCCTCGCCTTCGGCGATCTGACCATCGACACCCGCGGCATGGAGGTGCGCCGCGCGGGAGAGCCGCTGGCCCTCACCCCCACCGAACTGCGAATGCTGCTGGAGTTCGCCGGCTCGCCCGGTGTGGTGCTGGAGCGCCGTACGCTGCTCAGCCGGGTCTGGGACCACGCGTGGCAGGGCGACACCCGGGTGGTCGACCTCCATGTGCAGCGGCTGCGGGCCAAGATAGGCGCCGAACGGATCGAGACGGTCCGCGGCTTCGGCTACAAGCTGCGGCGCTGACGATGACGCTGAGATGGCGGATAGTCGCCCTGGTGGCGGCGGCGACCTGTGCCGCCGCGACCGCGGTGGGCGTCCTGGTGCACCAGGCCTCGCGCGACCGCGAACTCTCCCAGGCGCGCGTCGGGGCCAGGACCACGCTCGACCGCGCCGCGGCCATCTACGCCCGCACCGGCGCCATCCAGGGCTCCGGCGCGGTGCTGGACGCGCCCGGGCTCCCCGGGGATCTGCGGCGCCTGGTGGAAAAGGGCCATCAGGGCACCGAGTTCACCACCGGCCCGGACGGACCCGAGATGTGGGCGGCCCGGCCCGCCGATGACCAAGTCCTGTCCGTACGCCTCGACATGAGCACCACGATGCGTGACATCGGCGCGCTGGACACCAACATCATCCTGGCCGGACTGATGACCACGGCCGTGGTGCTGCCGCTGGGCATGCTGACCGCCGAGCGGATGAGCCGGCGGCTGCGGCTGGCGGCGGCCACCGCGCGGCGGATCGCGGCCGGGGACCTGGACGCCCGGATCTCCCCCGCCCCCCGCCCGCACGACGAGATCGCCGAGATCTCCGGGGCCGTGGACTCGATGGCCGCCGCGCTGCAGGAGCGGCTGCTCGACGAGCAGCGGTTCACCGCCGACGTGGCGCATGAGCTGCGCACTCCGCTGATGGGTCTGGTCACCGCCGCCGAGCTGCTCCCGCCGGGCGAGGCGGCCGGGTATGTGCGCGACCGGGTGCGGGTGCTGAGCACGCTGGTCGAGGAGCTGCTGGAGATCTCCCGGCTGGACGCGGGGGCGGAGGAGGCCGATCTGTCCCCCTGCCCCCTGGGGCCGGTGCTCGAGGAGGCCATCGCGGGCACCGGGCTGTCGGCGCGGCTGCGGACCGGCGGGGCGGAGGACACCGGGCAACAGGACCGCGAGGACATCGGGCGGCAGAACGTCGCGGACGGCCCGAAGGTGTGGACGGACCCCCGCAGGCTGACCCGTATCGTCACCAATCTCGTGGTCAACGCCCATCGCCACGGCCGCGAACCGGTCGAGGTGACGGTGGCGGCGGACGGCCGGACCGTGACGGTCCGCGACCATGGCACCGGCTTTCCGGACGATCTGCTGGAGAAGGGCCCGCAGCGGTTCCGCACCGGGGTCCGGGAGCGCGGCCGGGGCCATGGCCTCGGGCTGACCATCGCGGTCGGCCAGGCTCAAGTCATCGGCGCCACACTGGAGTTCGGCAACGCACCGGACGGCGGCGCGGTCGCCACGCTGCGTCTGCCCGAGCGCCCCGAGCAGCCCGAACGGCCGGAGCCCGGACCGATACACGGCTGATACATCGTCGAGCGGAAGTCGAGACCCGGCCGAGCCCCCGCCGAGACCGTCCGTTGCGGTTCCGAAGATCTTCACTGAGGAGGATGGCGCCGACCCGCGCGAAACCTCGCGGCCGGGATCGACGGAGGAGCAATCGGCATGGCAGGTCCCCTGACGGCACTACGCGTACGGTTCACACCGGACTCGGAGCAGACGCCACGGGACACCAGACCCCCGGGCCGGCGGCGCGGAACGAGAGGACGCGGCAAGCGGAAGCGGACCGGCTTCCGGCGGTTCTTCACCTGGCGGAAGCTGCTCGCCTATGTGGCCGCCCTGTGCGCCCTGCTGATCGGGGCGTTCACGGTGCTCTACTACTCGATCGACATCCCAAAGGCCAACGCCCAGGCGAAGGCGCAGAGCAACGTCTACAAGTTCAGCGACGGCACGATCCTCGCCCGCACCGGCGAGATCAACCGCGAGATGGTCACCCTCGACCGGGTGCCCACCGGTGTGCAGCACGCGTTCGTGGCGGCCGAGAACAAGTCCTTCTACAAGGACTCCGGCGTGGACCCGATGGGCATCCTGCGGGGGCTGGTCAACACCGCGACGGGCAAGGGCACTCAGGGCGGCTCGACCATCACCCAGCAGTACGTCAAGAACTACTACCTGAGCCAGGAGCAGACCGCCAGCCGCAAGATCAAGGAGCTGGTGATCTCGCTCAAGGTCGACCAGCGCAACTCCAAGGAGGACATCCTCGCGGGGTATGTGAACACCAGCTACTTCGGCCGCGTCGCCTACGGCGTCCAGGCCGCCGCCCGCGCGTACTACGACAAGGACGTGGACGACCTCTCCGTCGAGGAGGGCGCGTACCTCGCGGCGCTGGTGCAGGCCCCCAGTCAGTACGACTGGGCCGTCGCGAGCCCCAAGGCGAAGCGCCTGGTCACCCGGCGCTGGAACTACGTGCTGGACAACATGGTCGACATGCACTGGCTGGACCCCGCAGAGCGGAAGCGGATGCGCTTCCCCGAGCCGGTGGCCCCCGAGGCCGCCCCCGGTCTCGGCGGCCAGGCCGGGTATCTCGTGGACGCGGCCCGCAATGAGCTGATCGCCTCGGGCGTCAGCGAACAGGAGCTCGCCGCGGGCGGCTGGACCATCACCCTCAACGTCGATCCGGCCAAACAGCGGGTGCTGGAGAAGGCGATGCACCAGGGCCTCGACGGCTCCGCCAAGGGCAAGCGAGCCCGCGCGGACGCGGCCGCCACCCAGGGCGGCGCGGTCTCGGTGGACCCGAGGAACGGGCGGATCGTCGCGCTCTACGGCGGCCGGGACTACACCCAGCACTATCTGTCCAACGCGACCCGCGGCGACTACCAGGTGGGCCCCGTCTTCGAACCGGTCACCGCCGCCTCGTCCCTGGACGCCAAGATGCGGGACGGGGCCACCGCCGGCGGACTGCCGGAGGTCAAGCACACCGCCGGGGCCCTGGGCATGGACACCGACGGTGACGGCTTCGCCACCAAGGAGTCGGTCGGACTGGGGCTGATGGGCTCGAGCCCGCTGAGGATGGCCGGTGTCTACGCCTCGTTCGACCACCAGGGCAAGCGGGTCACCCCGAGCATCGTGAAGTCCGCCCGGCGCGGCGACGAGACGGCCGGGCCGCCGAAGGCGGTGGGCGACCAGGCGATCGCCCCCGCGGCCGCCCAGCTGATCACCCGGGATCTCATCGAGAACGGCGGAGCGACCGCGGTACGCGCCGTCAAACGGCCCTCGGCGGGCAAGGGCGGGGTCTCCGACGACAAGAGGGCCGCCTGGTACGTCGGTTACACCCCGGACCTGGTCACCGCGGTCGCCCTCTTCGGCGAGGACGCCAAGAAGCGGAAGCAGATCCCCTTGAAGAACGCCCGTGTCCAGCGGGTCGCCGACCTCTGGAGCCACTACACCGGCCAGGCGCTGGGCGACGCGCCCCCGGCCTGGTTCGACTTCGGCCCCGGGTCGGGGACGGTTCCGGTCCCGGCCGAGACGAGGCCTGCCAAGACGGGGCCTATCGCACGGTGAGGGTGGCGGCGAGGCCGCCGGCGAGGGCCGCGGCCCCGAGGAGGCAGGCCAGCAGCAGCCGGCGGCGCAGTGTGCGGTAGACCTCCTGGTACTCCGCCCGCAGCTCCTCGCAGCGCCGCACCACCGTGCGCAGGGTCCGCTCGGTGACGGCCAGCTGGTCCTGGATGTAGACCCGCTCGACCTCCGCCCGCGGGGCGGAGGTCAGCCAGTCGAGCCGGCCGGTGAGGCGGCGGGCCCGTTCCCGGGCCGCGTCCCGCTCGCCCTGCAGCAGCAGATAGCCCTCGATCTGGTTGATTCCGGCGGCGATACCGGGGGGCTCGGCGGCTCTGGCCATACTCACGCCACACTCTCCTTCTGGCCGACATCGGGATGGTGCAGATCGAACGCGGGGGATTCGGAGCGGATCTTCGGCAGGCTGACGAAGTTATGGCGCGGCGGCGGGCAGGAGGTCGCCCATTCCAGCGAACGTCCATAGCCCCAGGGATCGTCGGTGACGACCTTCTCGCCGTACTTGGCAGTCTTCCAGACGTTGTAGAGGAACGGCAGGAACGACAGGCCGAGGACGAAGGAGCTGATGGTCGAGATGGTGTTCAGGGTGGTGAAGCCGTCGGCCGCCAGGTAGTCCGGAATTCTGCGGAGCATTCCCTCGGCGCCAAGCCAGTGCTGCACCAGGAACGTGCCGTGGAAGCCGAGGAAGAGGGTCCAGAAGGTGATCTTTCCCAGCCGTTCGTCGAGCATCTTGCCGGTGAACTTGGGCCACCAGAAGTGGAATCCGGCGAACATGGCGAAGACCACGGTGCCGAAGATGACGTAGTGGAAGTGGGCCACCACGAAGTAGGTGTCCGAGACATGGAAGTCCATCGGCGGCGAGGCCAGGATCACACCGGTCAGACCGCCGAAGACGAAGGTGATGAGGAATCCGACCGCCCAGAGCATCGGGGTCTCGAAGCTCAGCGACCCCTTCCACATCGTGCCGATCCAGTTGAAGAACTTGATACCGGTCGGCACCGCGATCAGGAACGTCATGAAGGAGAAGAACGGCAGCAGCACGCCGCCGGTGACATACATGTGGTGCGCCCAGACGGTGACCGAAAGGCCCGCGATGGAAATCGTCGCCGCGATGAGCGAGACATAGCCGAACATCGGCTTCCGGGAGAACACCGGAATGACCTCGGAGATGATGCCGAAGAACGGCAGCGCGATGATATAGACCTCCGGATGGCCGAAGAACCAGAAGAGATGCTGCCAGAGCAGCGCCCCGCCATTGGCCGCGTCGAAGACATGCGCCCCGAATTGGCGGTCCGCCTCCAGGGCGAACAGCGCCGCCGCGAGCACCGGAAAGGCCAGCAGCACCAGCACACCGGTCAGCAGCACATTCCAGGTGAAGATGGGCATGCGGAACATCGTCATGCCCGGGGCGCGCATGCAGATGATCGTGGTGATGAAGTTGACCGAGCCGAGGATGGTGCCGAACCCGGAGAGGGCAAGACCCATGATCCACATGTCCGCGCCGACACCCGGTGAGCGCACCGCGTCCGACAGCGGGGAGTAGGCGAACCAGCCGAAGTCGGCCGCGCCCTGCGGGGTCAGGAACCCGCCCACCGCGATCAGCGAACCGAAGAGATACAGCCAGTACGCCAGCATGTTCAGCCGCGGGAACGCCACATCGGGCGCGCCGATCTGCAGCGGCATGATCCAGTTGGCGAACCCCGCGAACAGCGGGGTGGCGAACATCAGCAGCATGATCGTGCCATGCATGGTGAACGCCTGGTTGAACTGCTCGTTCGACATGATCTGCGTACCCGGACGGGCCAGTTCGGCGCGCATCAGCAGCGCCATCACCCCGCCGATGCAGAAGAAGGCGAACGAGGTGATCAGGTAGAGCGTGCCGATCGTCTTGTGATCGGTGGTGGTCAGCCATTTCACGGCCGTGGCCCCCGGCCCGGGGCGGCGCGACGGCGGGGCGGCCGGCGCCGCCGCGACAACGGTGTTGTTCCTCATGACCGCTAGGTGTCCGGCCCCCCGTGGATCATCACTCCGACGGCCGGTCAGGATTGCCCGCCGCCAGGTGTGATGATCTGCGATGTGCCGGACACCTTCGGATCATGAGCACCGACGACGCCTTCGACGCCGCCTACCGTGAGCATTACTGGGCGGTCAGCCGCTTTGTGGCACGGCGGCTGGACGACCAGGCATGGGACGTCGAGGAAGTGGTCGCCGAGGTCTTCGCGGTGGCCTGGCGGCGCCGGGCCGAACTGCCCGAGTCACCGCTGCCGTGGCTGTACGGGGTGGCCCGGCACTGTCTGGCCAACACCGTGCGCGGCAAGGGCCGTTACCGCCGACTGCTGCTCAAACTGGGCCACCACGAGGTGACGCGCGGCGGGCGCACCGTGGCGAGTCCGGACGCGGAGCGACCGGGCTCCTGGGTACTGGAGGCGCTCTCCCGGCTCGCCGAGGCCGACCAGGAGGTGCTGCGGCTGACGGCGTGGGAGGAGCTGACCGTCGAGGAGCTCGGCACCGTGCTGGGGTGCGGCCGGTCCGCCGCCGCGATGCGGCTGCACCGGGCGCGGCGGCGGCTGCGGGAGCAGATAGAGACCCTGCGCCGGGACGACCGGATTTCGCTGGGGTGCACGAGCGGCAAGGGCGACAGGGCCCAGAGGGCTGACAGGGCCGACAAGGATGGACACGCATGACCGACGAACTGGATCTGCTCCGCGAGGCCAACCCCGTGTCCGCCGACACCGGCCCCTGGCGGGACCGGCCGCTGGACGCGCGGGCCGAGCTGCTGCTGCGGCGGCTGCCGTCCCGGGACCGGCGGCGCCGCACCGTACGGCGGCGCGCGGTCTGGAGCCTGGGGGCCGCGGCGGCCGCGACGGTCGTCGCCCTGGCGCTGACCGTCTCGGGCACCGGCTCCTCCCCCGCCGTGGCCGCGCCCAGGCCACTGCCGCTGGTGGCGCATGCCTCCCGGGCGGACGTATCCCTCGCCGAGATCGTCCGGCGGGCGCGGGTGGCGGCCGAGGCGTCCCCGGGGAAGAGCGAACGGGGCAGCCATTTCCAGAGCTGGGCGCTGAGCATGAAGTCGGGCGAGGACGCGGTGACGCTGCCCCGGGAGTCGCTGACCCGCTGGAACGCGGACGGCAGCGGTTCCACGCTGGAGGTGGCCACCGATCCGCGCCATCCGGGCCGCCCGGTGATCGAGGACGGTCCCCCGCCGCGTACGGTCCACGACGGCAAGGTGCTGAGCGAGGAGCACTATCCACCCGGTATCGACGGCGCCAACCAGAGCTACTTCGAGGACCCCCCAGCCGGTGCCTCCGCGCTGCGCGAGTATCTCGCCGTCTGGTCCCCGGGCGCGGACCGCGACCCGGCGGAGCTGCTCTCGGCCATCGGGTCCTTCCGCACGGTGTGGACCCCGGGACCGCGCCAGAGGGCGGACATCGTCGCCCTGCTCTCCGGACTCGAGGGGCTTCGCCCGGCGGGTAGAGTCACCGACCGGCTCGGCCGGGAGGGACAGGGATTCCGGTTCACCGGCACCCCCGGGAGCCGTTACCTGATCGTCCTCGACCCGGACGACGGCAAGGTGCTGGACATCGAGGAGACGTTCACCCGGGACGATCCCGAGTACCGGGTGAAGGCGGGCGATGTGATGTCCTACACGGCCTACATCTCCTGACCACCGGCCACGTCGGGAGAGGCGGGCGGGACGCGGGTGGCGCGGTCGAGGCACTGGGGCGCTGTCGAGGTACGGGGGCCCGGTCGGCCGTCAGGCGTCCTCCCGCTGGCAGTGGGGGCACCACAGGCTGGTCCGCCCCGCGATCCGGCCGCGGCGCAGCGGATCGCCGCAGCGGGGGCAGTGCGGATCCGGGT
Source organism: Streptomyces sp. NPDC059455 (assembly GCF_042750115.1). Lineage (NCBI taxonomy): Bacteria > Bacillati > Actinomycetota > Actinomycetes > Kitasatosporales > Streptomycetaceae > Streptomyces > Streptomyces sp. NPDC059455. The sequence goes on along the minus strand of NZ_JBHYVB010000021.1, from coordinate 54,885 downwards.
CGTCACGCCGCCCGGTGAGCCAGTCCGGGTCGTCCGGCACCCGCCCCGCCCGCACCGAGGCGCGCAGCACTTGGCGCAGCGCGCTGTGGAGGCGATCGCGTTCGCCGTCGGTCAGCGCGTTCACCGGCCGCCGCGGATGGATCCGGGAGTGCCACAGGATCTCGTCGCCGAGCAGATTGCCGAGTCCGGCGATCACGGCCTGGTCGGTCAGGGTGGCCTTGACGCGTCCGCGCCGCCCCTCCAGCAGCCGGTCCAGATCGGCCCGGCCCAGCGAGAGCGCGTCCGGGCCCTGATCGCCGATGATCCGGTCGATGTCGTCGTCGGTGGCGGCGAGCCAGATGCCCTGGAGTTTGCGCTGGTCCTCGTAGCCGAGGCGGTGACCGTCGTCGAGGTCGAAGGCGACGCGCTGGAACCGGCCCGCCGGTTCGGAGTCCGCCCCGCAGACCAGCCGCCCGGTCATGCCGAAGTGAAGCACGACCGTGGGCCCGTCGGTGGGGGCGATCAGCCACTTGCCGTGGCGGCGCGGTGCCGCGAAGCGGCGGCCCTTGAGGTCGCGCTTCAGCCGCTGCGCGGTCACCCCGTGCAGCACCCCCGGATCGGCCACCTCCGCCCGCTCGACGCGGTGGCCCTGCGCGCAGGAGGCCAGCGTCCGCCGGAACCCCTCGACGTCCGGAAGCTCGGGCATAGCGTCAGGCTACGCCCGGGGCCTCCGTCGCGTTGTGGAAAACACCCCCATTCGAGGTTCTTCATCGGATAAAGTACCGAATTATGCGATTCAAGCGTGCCGCCCCAGGGGTGAGCGGTCGCAGCCAGACGTTGTTCGCGATCACTCGGTGTCTGCCGTTCCTGGTCCTCGCGGCGGTACTCGGCATCGAGCTCTCCCCCGCGCACACCCTCTACACCGGCCCCCTGCTCTCCCCGGCTCCGGCGCTGGCGGCGGTGACCATGGGGCCGGTCGGCACCGCCGGGGTGGCGGTGCTGGCGGGCGTGGTCAGCGCGATCACCGCCATCCACAACGACGCCTGGGGCACCCCGCAGCTGTACACGAATCTGCTGGCCCTGCTGGTAGTGGCGGTGGCGAGCGTGGTGACCAGCGCGGTGCGGGTGCGCCGGGACCGCGAGCTGGCCCATATCCGCCGGATCGCCGAGGTGTCCCAGAACGTGGTGCTGCGGCCGCTGCCCGCCCGGATGGGCGTGGTGAACACCGCCAGCGTCTATCTGGCGGCCGAGCGCGGTGCGCAGATCGGCGGGGACCTCTACGAGGCGATGTGCACCCGCTACGGAGTGCGGCTGATCGTCGGCGATGTGCGGGGAAAGGGGCTGGCCGCGGTGCGGTCCGCCGCGGCCGTCGTGGGTGCCTTCCGGGAGGCGGTGCACTACGAGCAGGACCTCGCCGAGGTGATGCACCGCTGTGCGGCCGCGCTGGCGCGCGAGTACGAGCTGCTGGACCGCTCCCAGCTACAGGACCCGCAGGAGCTCGAGGAGCAGTTCGTCACCGTGCTCCTCGCCCAGGTGACGGACGATTCGCTGGTCCAGCTGATCAACCGCGGCCATCCGCCGCCCCTGGTGATGCGCGAGCGCGAGGTGCGCTCCCTGGACCCGGCGCGCCCGCTGCCGCCGCTCGGCCTCGAGGAGTTCCTCGGCCCTTCCGCGATAGGCGTCGAGACCTTTCCGTTCCGGTCCGGTGACCGGCTGTTGCTGCACACCGACGGGGTGCTCGAGGCCCGCAACAACGACAACGAGTTCTTTCCGCTGCACCGGACCATGGAGGCGCTGGACGGCGCCACCCCGTCCGAGTACCTGGACGGGCTGCGCCACGCCCTGGTCCGGCACGCCGAGGGACGGCTGGCGGACGACGCGGCCATGGTCCTCATCGAGCGGGACACCGGCGGCCCGGACCGGCAGTTCCGCTGAGCCGGTCGCGCCATCTCCGAGCCGATCGCGCCATCTCCGAGCCGATCGCGCCAGGGCGCCGTGCATCCGCCGTACCGTCGGCCGGTGTTGGCCACTCCGGCATGGGTTGACGCCCTCGCGGAGCGCGACGACACTGTCAGGGACGGTCACGATTGTCAGCGCCCACCGTGCGGAACCCCCGCTCAGGTGGGTCATCGGCCCCGGCTCGTTGACAGGCAACCCTTCTCCCGCGACGGGGTGCCCCCGGGTGACGACCAGGTTCCGTCGGCGTGGACGGGACAAGCGCGGTCTCGCTGCCTCGCGAGCCCCCGATGATGGGATCGGTGGAGATGTCCAGGACCGACAGCCACGGGGACGGCGCCCGTCGGCGTCCCCGGCCGTTGTCCCCGCTCCGCCGGCTCCGCCTCCTGACCAGGCGGCTGCACATCGATCTGCTGCGCATCTGCAGCGCCTCCAGTCCAGCTCTCTGAGTCGGCGCGAGTCGACACGGTCACCGAGCGCGGTCCCGCGCGCCGGGGGTCGGGTGTGTCCCGGCACCGTCCCGGCGGGTGCCCCACGCGGGCTTCCCTTCCGTCGTGCCATCGGCGCCGCCCGGACCGGCGGTGGCCGGGGCTTCCGTCACTGCCTTGGAGAGCCATGTCCGAGACGTTTCCGGTCAGTTCAGGTCCTGCCGCTCTTCTCGACCCCGACCCCTGCTCGCCCCGCCCCCGGATCGCCCCGCCCGCGCCACCGCACCGCTTCCGCAGCCGCATCGGCGTCGACCTCGCCGGTGGCTTCTACCCGGTGCCGCATCGCTACCGGCTCTACCTCTCCGCGAGCTGTCCGCTCTCACTGCGCGTCTCCATCACCCTCGATCTGCTCGGGCTGCGGGACACCGTGGCCACCACCCTCGTCGGGCTCCCGGACGACACCCCCGAGGCGTACGCCGCACTGCGCGGGGCCTACGAGGCCACCTGGCACCGCTACAGCGGACCGGTGGACGCGCCCGCGCTGTGCGACCGCTGGACCGGACGTGTCGTCAGCAATCACACGCCCGACATCCTGCGCGACCTCGCCGGCCATCTGAGCGACGACAGCGGGACCGGACGCCCCCGGCTGCGCCCGGCGGCCCTCGCCACGGACATCGACGCCCTCCGGGACCTCCTCGACGCGGACATCACCCACGCCGCCCGGCAGGCCGGGACGGCAGCCGAGGCGGAGTGCCGGGACGCGGCGCTGGAGCGGCTGCTGACCGCCCTCGACCGGCTCGACCGCGGGCTGACGGCCGCGCCGTACGCCCTGGGCGAGGAGCTGACCGCCGCCGATGTGGACCTGTGGGTGGCCCTGGTCCAGCTGGACACCGAGCACCGGCTCCGCCTGGACACCGACGCGGCCGACCGGGTCTCCCGCCATGGGCAGCTGCGCGCCTATGTGCGACGGCTGCACGCCCACCCGGCCTTCCACACCACGCTTCCGGAGGCCCTCCAGGACGAGGTGTCCTGAGAGGGCGTCATGGTGTGTCGTCAGGCGGCGGATCGGGGCCAGTCGTCCAGGCTCTGGTGGTGGCGCACCGCCTCTTCCAGCGCCTCCATCCCGAGGTCGATCAGCGGGTTCCGCCGGCTGCCCCGGCGCACGCAGGTGAGGATCCGCCGTGTCGGAATGTTCTCGCCCGCCACCGGCACCCGTGCCGCCGCCTGGCCCGCCGGGCCCTCGGCCAGCCGCGGGATCAGCGAGACGCCCAGCCCGTTCCCGACCAGCGACCAGACCGCCGACCAGTGGGTGGCGGCGTGCACGATCCGCGGCGAGAACCCGGCCGCCGCGCACAGCATCCGCACCCGCTGGGCGTGGTCGCAGGTGCCCGGGTCGGCGACGATCCAGTCCTCGGCCGCCGCGTCCTCCAGCCGCACCGACGCCGCCCCCGCCAGCCGGTGGTCGGCGGGCACCAGCATGATGTGCGGCTCCTCCAGCAGAGGGCTCTGCTCGAACCGCGCGTCATCCGGCGGCGGCCCGCCCTCGATGGGTTCCACGACCGCGAGATCCACCTCGCCCGCCACCAGCAGGTCCATGCTCTCCTCGGTGTCGCACTCGCGCACCCGCACCAGCAGGTCGGGGTGGCTGTGTCGCAGCCGCCCGGCCGCGGGGGCGATCAGGCCGCTGATCGCGGTGGTGAAGCCCGCGATGCGCAGCGGTCCGGTCATGCCCGCCCCGTAGGACTCCAGCTCCGCCCGCGCCTCCTCCCACCGGGCCAGCAGCACGTCGGCGTGCTCGATGAGCAGGTGCCCGGCCGGGGTCAGCCGGACGCCGCGGCCGTGCGGCTCCAGGAGCGGGACCTTGAGTTCGCGCGCGAGCTCGCGCATGTGGTGGGAGACCGCGGACGGGGTGAGGTGCAGGGCCTCGGCGGCCGCGGTGACCGTGCCCTGCTGGCGCACCACCCGGAGCATATGAAGCCGACGCAGGTCAATCATGAAATCATTTTGCACATACGACCCGGAAAACGTGCAATGGACCTCAACGGTCGTCCGGCGTCATCCTGCTGCCATGAACACCGACACGCACACCATCGTTTCCCGGCACAACACCAGCGAGGGCGTCGTGGTCTGGAGCCGCTGCGCCTGCGGACGGCTCCAGATGGTCCTGATCCCCTACGGCACCGGCGGCAAGGGACTCACCGCGGGCGGACATGGCTTCCAGTGCCCCCGCTGCGGCCGTTAGCGCCGCTCGGCGGCGCGACGAACGGCCCGGCGCTCAGGACAGCGTGGCCCGCGCGTCGCCGAACTCGCCCATCGCCCCGGCCACGATGGCCTCCAGACGGGCGTGGTGGGCACCGCGCCAGTAGACCCGCGCACAGACCGTGCAGCGCGCGAAGGCGTCGTACGTACGCCGGGTGCCGTGCCGCAGCTCCTCCCGGACCGTCTCCTTGTCGGCGTCCTCCAGCGGCCCGTTGCAGGCGGTGCAGCGGGTCCAGGGCGCCAGGCTCGGGGTGAACCGGCCGAGGATGTCACGCAGTTGCTCATCGGGTCGGTCGCTGTAGACATACGCCCCGGCCCACAGCTCGCGGCGGCGCAGCAGCCCCCGGTCGCGGGAGAGCAGCACCCGGCGCTGGGCGGCGGAGCGCGCGGCCAGCTCGGGGTCGCCGATGTCCTCGCTCTCGTACGCCGCGTCCACGCCCAGCAGCCGCAGCCGCCGCGCGAGGGTGCCCAGGTGCACATCGAGCAGGAAGCACAGCGGCGCGCCCGGCACCCGCTGCGGGCGGACGACCGGCTGAACCTCCACGGTCTCCCCCGCGCCCGGCACATGCGAGACGGCGGCCTCCTCACCGTTCACCAGCAGCCTGCCGACCTCGGTGAGCGGCACCCCGAGCGACTCGACCACATGGCCGAGGGTGGAGACGCCGTCGGTGATGACAGCCGTCCAGGCGCGGCGCCGCTCGGGAACGGCGAAGAATCGCAGCTCAGGGGCGAGGCTGACGCGGATCTCGGGTCCATTCACACCGCCAGCATGCCAGGCGCCCCGGCCCGAGGCGACGGCGTTTCGGGGGTCAGGCCGACCGGGGCCGGAACGCCTGTGTGTCCGTGTGGCGTGCGGGCCGAGGCGTCACACCGGCGGATCGGCCGCCTTGGCCCGGTCGCGGCGCCGCTTGCGGCGCCATGCCACCATCCGCAGATAGTCCTCGTGCACCACCCGCCCGACGAGCGCACCGCCGAAGACCACATAGCCGACGCCCACCAGCCAGGACTGGACGACCAGGACGGTGCCGACCGGGCCGTAGGAGACCGTGCTGGAGGCGATCAGCGGGGAGAACACCAGCTGGGAGAAGACCCGCAGCCCCAGCAGCCCGATGCTGGTGGCCAGCGCGCCGGGCAGCAGGGCGCCCCAGCTGATCCGCCCGCCGAGCAACAGCCGCTGTGACCACCAGAAGAACAGCACCGTGCCCACCACCGCCACCAGCACCCGGGAGAGGCCGGGCTCCAGATGGGCGGAGAGCAGCAGATAGCAGATCAGCACCACGAGCCACACCAGATGGCGCCAGACGGTGTGCCAGCGGCCGGCCGGCAGCTCCCACACCTTCTCGTAGCCGACCTGGAGCACCGTGCCGAAGCGCAGTCCGAAGATGGCCAGCGTGGCCAGACCGAAGGCGGTGGTGGACTCCAGCGCCTGCTTGGGCGGGGCGAACAGCCGCTGCACCTCGTCCCGTGAGGTCGAGGTGAGCCCGAGACCCTCGGCCAGCCACTGGGCGAAGCCGAGCCGGTTCACCGGATCGGCCGCGGCGACCACGATCAGCAGGGGCACCAGGGTGAGAAAGCCCAGGGCGGCGAAGCCCATCGCGCGGTGCAGCAGCTCGAATTCGCTGCCCCGGCGCCATCCGCGTCCGATCGCGGACCGGTCGAACGCGTCCTCCAGCCGCCGCCACCAGGACCAGGACCTGGGCCCTCGGGAGCCGGACGCGGACCGATTCTCGGACATACCCGCTCCCCTACTCGCGCCACCGGCTCGATCTGGGCAGTGCCGCCCAGGCTACTCGGGGTGGTGACGTTCCGCCGGGCGCTCCGCCGGGACTCCCCCCGGAACACCTGTGCGATGCCCGGACCGCCGTCGGTGCCCGCTCGGCGGGCCTCACGCCGTGGCCATGACCGGGGCCCCGCTGTCCGCGTCGATGACGCTGACCCGGACGGCGGGCTCGCGCACCGTGTCCAGGCTGGCCCCGGCGTCCATCGCGAAGAGCACCAGCACGGGCCTCGCGGCCGGGCCGCCCCCGTACACCCCGGCGAACTGCAGGATGCGCCAGCCGCCGTCGTCCCAGTGGTCCAGCAGCGCGGAGCGCACCACGCGGGAGACGCTCTGCCAGGCGCGCGAGCGCTCCAGCAGTTCGACGGTCGCGGCGACCGGGACCGCCGTCCGCGCTCCGGTCGCGGCGAGCGGATGCCCGGTGATCCGCAGCCGCAGTCGGCGCAGCGGCATCCGCCAGCGGCGGTCGGGATCGGCGGAGAGGGCCGCCGCGGCCAGGACCAGGCACAGCGCCGCGGCCGGACGGCGGGCCGCCGCGGTCCACCAGGGCTGCTGGGCCAGGGCCGCCGCGACCCCGCCCGCGAGGACCGCGGCGGCGCGGGCGAAGGCGCGCCAGGTGAGGGGGGTGTCGTGGTGCGTCGTACAGCCGCAGGAGGAGCCGGGCGCGGCGGCGCGGGCGTAGCCGAGGTAGCCGAGGAAGCCCGCGCCGAGGAGGGCGGCCGCCGCTCCCGGGAGCGGGGTGCCGGGCGGTGCCAGCAGCGCGGCGGCGAGGAGGAGTTCGAGCGCGCCGAGGGCACGGAGGGCGAGCGCGGCCCGGCCGCCGTCGCGCAGCAGCCGCGCGAGCGCGGTACGCGGCGCCTGCCGGGCGGTGCCCCGGCCGAACAGCTTGCCCGCACCGGCCGGCCCGAGCACCCCGGCGAGCACCAGCGGTGCGAGGTCGCGGACCAGGGCGTTCACCGCCGCCTCCCCGGGCCGGGGGCGACCGCGACCCGGACCAGGTCCACGGAGCCGTCGGACGGCCGCCACGCGCCCAGCACCTGGGCGCTCTGCCCGATGGCGAGCCGGGACAGATCGGCGGTGGGCGAGGCGGTGCCGTACGCGGCGTTGGTGGTCTCCGCCATGAGGTTGCCGACGATCTCGTGCTGCCCGTGGGCGAGGTGCAGCCGGGTCTTCTCGATGCCGCGGATGGTGGCGTGGAGGTTCACGATGTTGACCCACACCGCGTCGGCGGCGAGGGTGCCGTCGGGCAGGGGAACGCCCCGGGCGTAGAGTCCGTCGCCGGTCTCGATGTCGGCCGCGGTGGTGGCCCGCGCCTTCCACACACTGGTGGCGCCCGTGACCCGCACCCGGGAGTGGTCGCCGTAGGAGCCCGCGACCGCCAGAACGTCGTCGTTGATCGCGGTGATCCGCCCCTCGGCGAAGGCGCTCTCGGCGACCGCGGGGTCCAGGGGCCGTATGGGCGCCGCGAAGGCGGCGTCCGCGTCCACGGCGCCCAGGGCGGTCGCCCCGATGACGGTGGCGCCGTGGAGGGCGGCGGTGGTGAGGAAGCGACGGCGGTCGAGGGGGTCGCGGGTTCGGTACGCGCTCATGGCCGGGCCCGCCTCATTCGAAGATGGAGACCGGCAGGGTGCCGGAGCTCAGGCTGCCGATGGCGGAGAAGGCGGCGGGGGTGAGGTCGATGATCCGGTTGGTGCGGCAGACCCCGTCGCAGCAGGTGGACTCGGAGCAGAAGCCGCGGGTGCGCGGGCCGCAGTCGCTGACGGTGACACAGACGCTGGCGCCGGAGCAGTCATGGCGCACCTTCATGACCGAGCCGCAGCCGCGCCGGGGTATGTCCTCGCCGCACAGGTCCGGCCGGGTGATGTCCCAGCACTCCTTGGAGGCGTTGGGCCAGGCGGCCTGCAGGGCGCTGGACCGGCAGGTGCCGCAAGCGCCACCGCCCTCGGAGGCGCACGGGCCCCAGGCGCTGCCGCAACAGAACCAGGTGGCCTCGCCGTTCCAGAGCTTGGTCGATCCGCACGCCATGGCACTGTCCTCCCGGCCTCGGTCACGCCCTCGGAGCAGCACCATCATCTGTGGGGCCGGGCACGGTCGCCACGGGAAGGCGTCCGGTCGGAGTCCTCACAACCGCTCGGCGATGCGCAGGACTCCGTCCGTCGAGTCGGTCGCCGCGGTCCTCACAACCGCTCGACGATCGTGACGTTCGCCTGGCCGCCCCCCTCACACATCGTCTGCAGGCCGTAGCGGCCACCGGTGCGCTCCAGTTCGTGCAGGAGGGTCGTCATCAGCTTGGCGCCGGTGGCGCCGAGCGGGTGGCCCAGGGCGATGGCGCCGCCGTTGACGTTGACCCGCTCGGGGTCGGCGCCGGTCTCCTTCAGCCAGGCCAGGACGACGGGGGCGAACGCCTCGTTGATCTCGACCAGGTCGATGTCGCCGATGGTCAGCCCGGTCTTCTTCAGCGCGTGCGCGGTCGCCGGTATGGGCGCGGACAGCATCCGGATCGGGTCCTCGCCGCGCACCGACAGATGGTGCACCCGGGCGCGCGGGGTCAAGCCGTGCTCCCGTACGGCCTGTTCGGAGGCGAGCAGCAGGGCCGCGGCGCCATCGGACACCTGCGAGGAGAGCGCCGCGGTGAGCCGCCCGCCCTCGATGAGCGGCTTGAGGGCGGCCATCTTCTCCAGGCTGGTGTCCCGGCGCGGCCCCTCGTCCACCGAGACGTCCCGGAACGGGACGGTCTCGCGGTCGAAGCGGCCCTCGTCGATGGCGCGCAGCGCCCGCTGGTGGGAGCCCAGGGCGAACTCCTCCATGGCCTCGCGGGTGATGCCCCACTTCTCGGCGATCAGCTCGGCTCCGTAGAACTGGCTGACCGGCCGGTCGCCGTAGCGCGCCCGCCATCCCTCCGAGCCCGCGAAGGGGCCTTCGGTCAGCCCCAGGGGCGCACTGGCTTTGCCGCTCGCGAAGCCGATGGGCACCATCGACATGTTCTGCACCCCGCCCGCGACCACCAGGTCCTGGGTGCCGGAGAGCACCGCCTGGGCGGCGAAGTGCAGGGCCTGCTGCGAGGAGCCGCACTGCCGGTCGACGGTCACGCCCGGGACCTCCTCCGGGAGCCCGGCGGCCAGCCAGCAGGTGCGCGCGATGTCCCCGGCCTGCGGGCCCACGGTGTCCAGACAGCCGAAGACGACGTCCTCGACGGCGGCCGGATCGGCGCCCGAGCGCTCCATCAGCGTGCGCAGGACATGGGCGCCGAGGTCGGCGGGGTGGACGGAGGCGAACCCGCCCTTCCGTCGCCCCACCGGCGTCCTTACCGCTTCCACGATGTATGCCTCGGGCATGGCAGCTCCTTGAGATCCCTCAGGTCATGACGGTCTTACGGTCGTTGTGTCGTTCGCTGTGCCGTTCGTTTGTGTCCGGTCTCGACGTGTCTGCTCTTCTTGACGTGTCTGTTCTTCTCGCGGAGTGATGCCGTCCAGGACCATCGACAGATACTGGCGGGCGATCTCCTCGGGGCTGTGTTGGCCACCTGGCCGGTACCAGGAGGCGGCGACCCACACCGTGTCGCGCAGGAAGCGGTACGCCAGCCGGATGTCGAGGTCGGCGCGGAAGACCCCCTCGGCCACTCCGCGCTCCAGCGCGCCCAGCCACGCCCGCTCGAATCTGCCCTGCGATTCGGCGAGATAGCGGAAGCGCGGCTGCGTGGACAGGTGCTTGGACTCCTTCTGGTAGATCGCGACGGCGGCGCGGTGCCGGTCGATCTCCCGGAAGGACTCGGTGACGAGTGCCTCGACGGTCTCCCGGGGGCCGAGTCCGGCGCCGAGCACCTCGTCGTACCCGGCCCAGAGCTCGCTCAGGAAGGTGGAGAGGATCTCGTCGACCATCGACTCCTTGGAGTCGAAGTGGTAGTAGAGGCTGCCCGCGAGCATCCCCGCCTCGTCCGCGATCCGGCGGACGGTGGTCGCGTTGTACCCCTGGGCGGCGAAGACCTCCGCCGCGGTCGAGAGCAGTTCGCGCCGTCGCTCGGGGGACGGGGTCACGGTCGTCTTCTTCTCGCTGTTCTTCGCACTGTTTCCGGTGGAAGCGCGGTTCCTGGTGGAATTCGGCACGTTCTCATTCTCGCCTCATGGGTGCTGGCTGCTCACGGACACCGTCTCGCCCGTCATGTACGACGAGTAGCCGCTGGCCAGGAAGACGATGACGTTGGCCACCTCCCAGGGCTCGGCGTACCGGCCGAACGCCTCGCGCTCGGTGAGCGCGGCCAGCAGTTCGGGGGTGGTGACCTTCACCAGATGCGGATGCATGGCCAGGCTCGGCGAGACCGCGTTGACCCGCACCCGGTACGCGGCGGCCTCGACCGCGGCGCAGCGGGTGAGCGCCATGACGCCCGCCTTGGCCGCCGCGTAGTGGGCCTGACCGGCCTGGGCGCGCCAGCCGACGACCGAGGCGTTGTTGACCACGACCCCGCCGTGGCCGCCTGCCTTCATCCGGCGCAGGGCGGCGCGGGTGCAGCGGAAGGTGCCGTTCAGGGTGACGTCGATGACCTTGTCCCACTGTTCGTCGGTCATCTCGGTCAGCAGGGCGGTGCCGCCGAGCCCGGCGTTGTTGACCACCGCGTCCAGCCGTCCGTGGCGCTCCTCGGCGAGGTCGTACAGCGCGGCGATCTGGGCCTCGTCGGTCACATCGCTGACGCGTCCGGCGACCCGCTCCTCGCCGAACTCCCCGGCGAGCGTGGCCACCGTCTCCTCGAGCCGGCGCTCATGGGCGTCGCCGAGGACGACCCGCGCGCCCTCCTCGAGGAACCGGCGGGCCGTGGCGCCGCCGATTCCGGTGCCCGCGGCGGCGGTGATGACGGCCGTGCGACCGGTAAGGAGGCCGTGGCCGGGGACGTACGGCGCCTTGTTGTCCGTCACGACGCCACGGTAACCTACCAAACACTTGTTAGGGAACCCGGCGACGGAGCTGATGGAGGGGGTGCTGTGCCGATGGACCTCGATCTCACCGAGCGGCAGTCGGCGTTCCGGGCCGAGGCCCGGCGGTGGCTGGCCGCGCACACGCCCACCGCTCCCCTCCCCTCCCTGGAGACCGCCGAGGGGTTCGCGGCGCACCGCGCCTGGGAGCACATCCTCGCGGCCGACCGCTGGTCGGCGGTGACCTGGCCCGAGGAGTACGGCGGCCGGGGCGCGTCGGTGGTCGAGTGGCTGCTGTTCGAGGAGGAGTACTACGCGGCGGGCGCGCCCGGCCGGGTGAGCCAGAACGGGATCAGCCTGCTCGCCCCCACCCTCTTCGAGCACGGCAGCGCCGAGCAGCGCGCCCGGATCCTGCCGCCGATGGCACGCGGCGAGACGATCTGGGCCCAGGCGTGGTCCGAGCCCGAGTCGGGCTCCGACCTCGCCTCGCTGCGCTCCACCGCCCGCCGCACCGACGGCGGCTGGCGCTTGAGCGGGCAGAAGACCTGGTCGTCCCGGGCCGCCTTCGCCGACCGGGCCTTCGGCCTGTTCCGCAGCGACCCGGCGGCGGACGCACCGCACCGGGGACTGACGTATCTGATGTTCGCCCTGGACGCGCCCGGTGTGACCGTGCGCCCCATCGGCCGCCTCGACGGCAAGCCCGCCTTCGCCGAGCTCTTCCTGGACGAGGTGTTCGTCCCCGACGAGGACGTCATCGGCGAGCCGGGGCAGGGCTGGCACATCGCGATGAGCACGGCGGGCAACGAGCGCGGGCTGACCCTGCGCAGCCCCGGCCGGTTCACCGCGGCGGCGCGGCGCCGGGTGGCGCTGTGGCGGGAGCGGGCGGGCGAGGCCGGGAGCGACGCGGGGATCGAGGCGGCCGCACTGCGCGACCGGGTCGCCGACGCGGTGATCCGCGCCCGCGCGTATGAGCTCTTCGCCTACGCGGGCGCCTCCCGGCTGGCCGCCGGGGGCTCGCTCGGGGCCGAGTCCAGCCTGAACAAGGTCTTCTGGTCGGAGCTGGACATCGCCCTCCACGAGACGGCCCTGGACCTGCTGGGCCCCCACGGCGAACTGTCCGACGCGGCCGACGACCCGGACGCGCCCGGCCCGTGGTCCGACGGCTACACCTTCGCCCTGGCGGGCCCGGTCTACGCGGGCACGAACGAGATCCAGCGCGACATCATCGCCGAGCGACTGCTGGGCCTGCCGAAGGGACGCCGGTGAGGGGGACGGGCCGGTGGCCGCGGCCGAGGCGGTGCGCCCCACGGCAGGTGATGAGCCCATTGGCTGACGAGGGGGCGCTCGGATGAGGTTCATGCTGGATCAGGCGCAGACGGACTTCGGCCGCACCGTGGACCGGATGCTCGGCGGGGCCGGCACGCCGCACGCCATCCGGGCCTGGGGGCGCGGCGAGCACGCGCCGGGGCGCGCGGTGTGGGGGCGGCTCGCCGACGCCGGGGTGACGTCACTGGCCGTGCCGGAGGCGTACGAGGGCGTCGGGCCGCTGCCCGTCGAGCTGGGCGTGGCGTATGTCGCGGCGGGGCGGCACGCCGTGCCGGGGCCCCTGGCCGAGACGGCCGCCGCCGCGGTGCTGCTGGCCGCGCTCGCCGAGGGCGGCACGGCGCGGAGCGGGCAGGCGGCCAAGGACTGGCTGCCCCGGATCGCCGACGGACGGGCGCTGGTGACGCTCGCGGCGGCCGACGGCGGGCCGTACGCGCTGGACGCGGACGCCGCCGACGCCGTCTTCGCCGTCGCGGGCGAGGAGCTGTGGCTGGCCCCGGGGCACGGGCCGGTCCAGCCCTCGTTCGACCCGGCCCGGCGGCTGGCCCGGCCGCTGCCCGGCGGCGAGCTGCTCGCCCGGGGCCCGGCCGTGGCCGCGGCCGCCGCGCGCGCCGCGGACTGGGCCGCCTTCGCCACGGCCGCGCTGTCGCTCGGCACCGGGCTCGCGCTGGTGGAGCGCACCGCGGCGTACGTCGGGCAGCGCACCCAGTTCGGCCGCCCGATCGGCTCGTTCCAGGCGGTGAAGCACCGGCTGGCGGACGCGCTCATCGGCCTGGAGTTCGCCCGGCCGCTGCTGTACGGGGCCGCGGTGGCGCTCGCGTCGGGGCCCGCGGGCGGCGCGCTCGCGTCGGGGTCCACGGGCGACGCCCGCGCGGAGGTCGCCGCGGCGAAGGTGGCCACCGGCGAGGCCGCGTACGCGGCGGCGCGCACCGCCCTCCAACTGCACGGCGCGCTCGGCTACACCGACGAGTACGACCTCTCGCTGTGGATCCGCAAGGCCCGCGCCCTGCGCTCCGCCTGGGGCTCCCCGTCGGCTTGCCGCGCCCGCGTCCTCGCGCCCTGACCGGTCTTGATCCATGCTGTATCGACCCGTCAGTGAGCGAACAGCGAGGTATGCGCGGATGCACCGGCCCCGGCCCACCCTGGAGAGCGTGGCGCGGCGCGCGGGGGTCTCCCGCGCCACCGTCTCCCGTGTCGTCAACGGCTCGACCAAGGTCGGCGAGGACAGCCGTGAGGCGGTGCTGAGCGCCATCCAGGAGCTGGGCTACATCCCCAACCAGGCGGCCCGCAGCCTGGTCACCCAGCGCACCGACTCCTTCGCGCTGGTGCTCCCCGAGGATCCGGGCCGGGTCTTCTCCGACGACCGGTTCTTCCCGGGCGTGGTGCGCGGGGTGAGCCAGGAGCTGGAGGCCGCGGACAAGCAGCTGGTGCTGATGATGGCCCGCTCCGCCGCCAGCCGTGACCGCATCGAGCGCTTCGTGCTGGCCCGCCATGTGGACGGGGTCATGGTCGCGTCGATGCACGGCGCCGATCCACTGCCCGCCGCGCTGGCCCGGATGGGCATCCCGGTGGTCTGCAACGAGCGGGTGCCGGGCCCGGCGTCGCCGCCGTACGTGGGGGTGGACAACACGGCGGGCGCGGCGCTGGCCGTGGAACACCTGATCCGCTCCGGGCGCACCCGTATCGCCACGGTCGCGGGCCCGCAGGACATGGTGGCCGGGATGGACCGGCTCTCGGGCTACCGGGCGGCGCTGGACGGGGCGCGGCTGGCGGCGCAGGTCGCGGTCGGGGACTTCACCCAGGAGTCGGGGGCGGTCGCGATGCGGGAGCTGCTGGACCGGGAGCCGCGGCTGGACGGGGTGTTCGTGGCCTCCGACCTGATGGCGATCGGGGTGCTGCGGGCGCTGCGCCGGGCCGGTCGGCGGGTGCCGGACGACGTGGCGGTGGTGGGCTTCGACGACATAGAGCCCGCGCGCTACACCGAACCCCCGCTGACCACCGTGCGCCAGCCGATAGGCGGCATCGGCCGCCGTCTGGCCCGCCAACTGCTGCGCCTGACCGCCGGAGAGAGCATCGAACCGGCGCTGGTCCTCCCCACGGAGCTGGTGATCCGCGAATCGGCGTAGCGGGGCGCGGGGCGGCGTCCCCCGCTGAGGGACACCGTCGTGATCCGCGAATCGGCGTAGCCAGCGGACACCATCGTGGTCAGCCGCCCGCGTACCGCGGCAGCCACGCCCGGAAGTCGCGTTCGAAGGCGTCGTAGCGGCGGCGCAGCTCCGTGCCCGGCCAGTCCTCCGGCAGAAGCCGTGCGGGCAGGACGGGGTCGGCGAGGAGGTGGCGGAGGGCGGCGGCCGCGACGGTGAAGCGATCCGCGGGTTCCTCCGCGTCGTCCAGCGCCGCGCCGAGCAGCCGGGCCTGGCGGGCCCATCCGTCCAGGTCCCACAGGCGCGCGGCGAGCTCGGCCGGATCGTCCTCCGGCGCGCCGGTGAACCAGCCGCACTGCTCGGCGACGACGTCCGGGCGCGGGTGGACGAGGTTGGCGGGGCGCATCCAGGTGCCCTCGCGCAGTTCGGCCAGGCGCAGGGTGGACATGGCCTGGCGGAGGGCGACGCGCTCGGCCGCCTCGCGCCGGTCGGAGGTGACGATCGCGATCTCCCAGGCGCCGTCCCAGCGCCGGGTGCGGGGGGCGCGGCTCTCGTCCTGCCGTGCCTGGCGGGCCAGCAGCCGGTCGGTGAGCCGGTAGCTGCCGCCGCTCTGCTCCAGGTCACCGGCCGCGACCATCCGGGTGAGCGCGACCCGGATGGTGCCCTCGGCGGTGCCGAAGAGCGCGCCGACGCGCACCAGGGCGCGGGCGGGCAGCTGGGGCGGGTGCAGGCCCAGCAGGGTGCTGAGCACGACCGAGCGCGCGGTCAGTGGCCGCAGGGTGAGCGTTCCGGTGTCGTCCATGGTTACGCGAAACCCTATCCATTACAGTTCTACGTCGCGCATAATGGAAGTGTAAGATCCGGCCGGGCCCGGGAGACCACCGCGAACGAGGAGATGTCTGCCATGAGCGCTACGCACGAGGTCCTCAACCAGGCCCCGCCGCTCATCGGCTTCAGCACCGCGGACGACCCCGCCCTGCTGGAGGCGCTGCGGCGGCACGGCGGCGGCTGGGGCGAACAGGAGGTGCGGGACCTGGGCGCGCGGGCCGGTTCCGCCGAGGTGCAGGACTGGGCGCGGATGGCCGAGGAACACCCCCCGGTGCTGCACACCCACGACCGCTACGGCCACCGCGTCGACGAGGTCGAGTACCACCCCGCCTACCACCAGCTGATGGGCGTCGCCGTGGAGAGCGGCCAGCACGCGGCGGCGTGGAGCGAGACCCGCCCCGGCGCCCATCTGGTGCGGGCGGCCAAGTTCTACGCGTTCGCGCAGGCCGAGCCCGGCCATGGCTGCCCGATCTCCATGACGTACGCCGCGGTCCCGGCGCTGCGCGCCGAGCCGGAGCTCGCCGCCGTGTACGAGCCGCTGCTGGCCGCCCGTACCTACGACTTCGGGCTGCGCCCGCCGCTCGGCAAGCGGGGCCTGATCGCGGGCATGTCGATGACCGAGAAGCAGGGCGGCTCGGACGTCCGCGCCAACACCACCCGGGCCGTACCGGACGGCGAGGGCCGCTACGTGCTCACCGGCCACAAGTGGTTCACCTCCGCGCCGATGAGCGATGTCTTCCTGACACTGGCCCAGACGGAGGAGGGGGTCACCTGCTTCCTGGTGCCCCGGGTGCTGCCGGACGGCAGCCGCAATCCGCTGCGGCTGATGCGGCTCAAGAACAAGCTGGGCAACCGGTCCAACGCGTCGGCCGAGATCGAGTACGAGTCCGCCCTGGCCTGGCGGGTCGGCGAACCGGGCCGCGGGGTGCGGACCATCGTGGAGATGGTCAACGTCACCCGGCTGGACTGCGTCATCGGCTCGGCCGCTGGCATGCGGGCCGGGCTGCGGCAGGCGCTGCACCACGCCGAGCACCGCCGGGCGTTCGGCGCCGAGCTGGTGGACCAGCCGCTGATGCGCAATGTGCTCGCCGATCTGGCGGTCGAGTCGGAGGCGGCCACCACCCTCGCGATGCGGCTCGCGTCCGCCCTGGACCGCGCGGAGGACGGGGACGAGAGCGAGGCGGCGCTGCGCAGGCTGGGGCTCGCGGTGAGCAAGTACTGGGTGTGCAAGCGCGGCGCCACCCACGCCGCCGAGGCCCTGGAGTGCCTGGGTGGCAACGGCTATGTGGAGGAGTCCGGGATGCCGCGCCTGTATCGCGAGGCGCCCCTGCTGTCGATCTGGGAGGGCTCGGGGAACGTCGCGGCGCTCGACGTGCTGCGCGCGCTGGGCCGGGAGAACGGCGCCCTGGAGGCGTTCCTCGCCGAGGTCGACACCGCGGCCGGGGCGGACGCCAGGCTGGACGCGGCCGTGGACCGGCTGCGCGGGCTACTGCCGCAGCTCACCGACCCCGAGCGGGCGCAGCTGCTGGCGCGCCGGCTGGCCGAGCAGATGACGCTGGTGCTCCAGGGCAGCCTGCTGGTGCGGTACAGCCATCCGGCGGTCGCCGACGCGTTCTGCGCCTCGCGGCTCGACGGGGACTGGGGGCACGCCTTCGGCACCCTGCCGCCCGGCACCGACACCGGCCCGATCCTGGAGCGGGCCCGCCCGAAGGACGCGCGGTGACGCCCACGGACGGCGCGGCCGGCTCGGGGGCAGCGGAAGCGGCCGACGCGGAGGCAGCGGAGGACGCCGCCGGTGACGCGGAGGACGCGACCGGTGCGCGCCTTACGGTTCGCACGGAGCGGGAGGGCCCGGTCACCACGGTCGTGCTCTCCCGTCCCGAGGTGCGCAACGCCGTCGACGGCGCGACCGCCATGGCGCTGGCCGACGCCTTCCGCGCCTTCGACGCCGATCCCGGGGCGCGGGTCGCGGTGTTGTGGGGCGAGGGCGGCACCTTCTGCTCCGGGGCCGATCTGAAGGCCGTCGGCACACCGCGCGGCAATCGGGTGGCCGAGGACGGCGACGGCCCGATGGGGCCCACCCGGCTGCGGCTGTCCAAGCCGGTGATCGCGGCGGTCAGCGGCCACGCGGTGGCGGGCGGGCTGGAGTTGGCGCTCTGGTGCGATCTGCGCGTCGCCGAGGAGGACGCGGTCTTCGGGGTGTTCTGCCGCCGCTGGGGCGTCCCGCTGATCGACGGCGGCACGGTAAGGCTGCCACGGCTGATCGGCGCGAGCCGGGCGATGGACCTGGTGCTGACGGGACGGCCGGTGCCTGCCGACGAGGCGTACGCCATCGGGCTCGCCAACCGCGTCGTACCGCCGCGGCGGGCGCGCGCGGAGGCGGAGCGGCTGGCGGCCGAGATCGCCCGCTTTCCGCAGACGTGTCTGCGCTCGGACCGGGCCTCGCTGCTGGAGCAGGAGGGGCTGCCGGAGGACGAGGCCATGGCGCGGGAGCTGCGCCACGGTCAGGCGGCGCTGGCCGAGGGGCTGGACGGCGCGGCGCGGTTCGCCGGGGGCGCGGGACGGCATGGGAGCTTCGGCGGGCCGTGACCGGCGCGCTCGGCTGACCGGGGACGGGGCCCGGGACATGCCCTGGGAGCGGGCCGCCCACGGTCGGCCGAGCGCGCATGAGGGGAATCTCCTCGGCTAAACCGCGATGCGCCAATGTCAGCACTACCCATTCCCCTATTCGGGGGAATTCCTGTGGTCACACGGCTGGCAGGCACCCGTTCGGCCGAATATCTCCTCGTGAAGCGATGGCAGCGCGTATGGCGTGCGGGGGTCCTGGCCACTGCCCTTGTCCTCACCTCGGCGGGAGCGACAGCCCTGGCCGACGAGGACGGTGACGGTCCGGCGGCCGCGCCCGCCTCCCCTCGGCCGACGGCTGATACCCGGTCCTGGCCCGGGGGCCCGGACGACGGACCGCTCGCCTCGGTGCGGATCCGGATCGGTCCCGGCCTGTGTGTGTGCATCGTCGCCTCGGCGGGCCCGGTCGGCCTCGTCGCCCGATACGGCTGGTGCCCCAAACCACCCAAACCGCCCAAGCCGACGCCGACCCCCACGCCGACACCGACCCCGACGCCCACACCCACACCCACACCCACGCCGACCCCTACGCCCACGCCTACGCCCACCCCCACGCCGACGCCGTCCTCGACGCCCACCCCCAGCCCGTCCGCCACACCGAGCCATACGCCCACGCCCACGCCGACCCCCACTCCTCCCCCCACCCCGACGCCGCGGGCCCCCTCCCCCACGCCCGCTCCGCGGCTCCCCACGCCAGGCCCCACACGCGCGCCCGCGCTGCCGCCGCCCTCGCCCTCGCCCTCGCGCACCCAGCCACCGGCATCACCCCCCGCGCCGACTCCCGCACCGACCAGGACCCGTGCCGTCGAGATGCACGCGTATGAGAAACCCGTGCACAAGAAGCCCGACAACGGGACCTCCTTGGTCACCTTCACCCTGCTGCTCACCGCGCCCGCGGTCCTCGCGGCCGCCGCTCTCCGTCCGCGTTCGCGCTCCGGCGCGCGCGGCGGGCGGCGCGGCTGACGGCCCTCCGCCGAACCGCTTGGGAGGTTCATCCATGCCCGAATGGCTGATTATGACCCTGGTGATGGCCGGGACCTGCGCGGTCGTGGTGACCGGGGCGGTCCTCAACTCCCGCAGACTCGGGGAGGAGGACGATCCGGACGAGACCCCCGATGTCCTCGACTACATGATCATGATGATCGGCGTGGTCTACGCGATCGTGCTGGGCCTGGCGATCGCCGGTGTCTGGGAGGCGCGCTCCGCCGCGCAGGACGGGGTCCGTACGGAAGCGCAGGCGCTGCACGAGGTGGCCGAGCGGGCGAGCGTCTACCCCGGCCCGGTGCGCGACCGCATCCGCGGCGACGTGGACGCCTATGTGGACCATGTGGTGCACACCGAGTGGAAGGTGATGATCGACAAGGACGAGCTCACCGACCGCGGCACCGAGCTGCTGACCACCCTGCGCCGCGATGTCACCCTCGCCGCCCCGCACAACGACCTCCAGTCGCAGGCGTACCAGCCGATGGTGGATCAGGTGGCCGCCGTGGACGACGCGCGTGGCGCCCGGCAGCAGAGCGCGGGGTCCACGATGCCCCCGCTGGTCTGGTTCGGCCTGATGCTCGGCGCGGCGCTGGTGATCGGGCTGGTCTTCACCCTGCAGATCCGCCGCTCGCCCCGGGAGCTGATGCTCGCGGTGATGTTCACCGCGCTCATCGTCTTCCTGCTCTTCCTGGTGTGGGACTTCGACGAGCCCTTCGGACGGTCGGTCGGCGACTCGACCACGGCCTTCACCGATCTGTTCCCCAGCGCACGGGGAGAGTCTTGAGGCCGTGTCGGAAGTTGGAGGTGAGCCGCACCGGCTCACCGGCCCGGCGCAGCCCCGGCAGCCGGTCCAGGGCGGCGCGCAGCATGGCCCGCATCTGGACCCGGGCCAGATGCGCCCCCAGGCAGACATGCGGTCCGAAGCCGAAGCTCAGATGGTCGTTGGGGGCGCGGGTGATGTCGAACCGGTCGGGGTCGGTGAAGACCGTCTCGTCGCGGTTGGCCGAGGCGTGGAAGACGACGACCTTCTCACCGCGCCGGATGAGCTGTCCGCCGAGCTCCACATCGCGGGTGGCGGTGCGCCGGAAGTCGATGACGGGCGGCCAGTAGCGCAGCATCTCCTCCACCGCGGAGCCGGTCAGCTCGGGCCGGTCGAGCAGCAGCCGCAGGCTCTCGGGGTGGTCGAGCAGGGTGAGCAGCCCGCCGGGGATGCCGTTGCGCAGCGTCTCGTTGCCCGCCACCGCGAAGAGGAAGAACATGTTCTCGAACTCGTCCCGGCTCAGCCCGCCCTCCCGCATCCGCGCCATCACACTGCCCGGCCGAGGCCGCTCGGCGAGTGCGTGGGCGTAGGCGAACATATCGGCCAGGGCCTCGCGGGAGCGCGGGTTCATCGGCCGGCCGTCGGGGCGGCGCGGCGCCGAGGACGGCCGGTGGGCGAGGGCGGCGCGCCCGATGGGGCTCAGCTCCTCGCGGGCCGCGGTGGACAACCCGGCGTAGTCGGCGTCCTGGTAGCCGATGACCCGGCCGGCCCAGTCGAACAGCAGCCGCCGGTCGCCCTCGGGGACGCCCATCACCTGGGCGAGGGTCCAGACCGGCAGATCGGCGGCGAGCTCCACGAAGTCGGCCTCGCCGCGCCCGGCCACGGAGTCCACGAGCGCCGCCGCGCGCTCCTCGATGACCGCCTCCAGCTCCCGTACGGCGCGCGGGGTGAAGGCCGCCGCGACGATGCGGCGGCTGCGGGAGTGGTCGGGCGGGTCCTGGTTGAGCATCATCGCCCGCACGAACTCCAGGTCGGCGGGCGTGTCGGGGTCGCGGATCTGGGTGGCCCCGAGGTGGGAGGAGAAGACCTCGGGGGTGCGCAGGACGTGTTTGACGTCGGCGTGCCGGAACACCGCCCAGAAGCCGGGGCCGGCCGGCCAGGCCCCGACCGCGGGCTCGTCGATCCGGCAGACGGGGCGGGTGGCCCGCAATTCGCCGAACAGGGCGTACGGGACACCGGCGGTGTAGGTCTCGGGGAGGAACGCCTCGACAGGGTTCACAGCCGAGACCGTACGGCGCCGCCCTCCGGGCCCGTCAAGACACCCTGCCCGTCAAGACACCCTGCCCGTCACGGGGCCCTGCCCGTCAGGACGCCCTGCGTCAGGAGGACGCCCCGCCCGTCACGAGGGGCTGCCCATCAGGACGCCCCGCTCGTCACGAGGCCCTGAGTCACCAGCCCCCCGAGCCCACCGGACATCGCGCGGCCCCTACGCCACCGGCACCGGGAGGATCCGGCGCAGCGGGTCCTCGGGCAGTCGGCCGTGGGCCTTCCACTCCCGGGGGTAGCCGACCGAGACCTCCTGGAACTTCACCCCGTCCTCCACCGTCGTCCGGGGGATGTGCAGATGGCCGTAGACGACCGTCTCGGCCCGGAACCGCACATGCCAGTCGGCGGTCAGCTCGGTGCCGCACCACAGCGCGAAGTCGGGGTAGCGCAGCACCCGGGTGGGCAGCCGGGTCATCGGCCAGTGGTTGATGAGCACGGTCCGCAGCTCCGGGTCGACGGCCGCCAGCCGCGCCTCGGTCTCGGCGACCCGGGCCCGGCACCACGCGTCGCGGGTGGGGTACGGGTCGGGGTGCAGGAAGTGCTCGTCGGTGCAGACCACCCCCGCCTCATGGGCGTGGGCCAGCGCGGCCTCCTTGGTGGCCAGGCCGTCGAGGCGGAAGGTGTAGTCGTAGAGCAGGAACAGCGGGGCGATGACCAGCGGCCCGCCGATGCCCTCCCAGAGCGGGTAGGGGTCCTCGGGCGTGACGATGCCCTTCGCCCGGCACATCTCCACCAGCGCCTCGTAGCGCGCCACCCCCCGGACTTCCAATGGGTCCTTGGGATGGGTCCACAGCTCGTGGTTCCCGGGTGACCAGATGACTTTGGCGAAGCGCTCGCTCAGCAGGCCGAGGACCTCCTCGATCTCGGAGAAGACCTCGCCGACGTCCCCCGCGACGATCAGCCAGTCGTCGTCGGAGCCTGGCCGCAGCCGCTCGACGATCGCCCGGTTCTCCGGATAGGCCACATGAAGGTCGCTGATGGCGAGGAGTTCGCCCCCGTGGGTGCCGCTCATTGTCTCTCCTGTCGTACGGTGGCGCTCATGACGCGGTCGCGGTGCGCGGGCACCGCGGGACGGGCCGGGTGATCACCGGACCGTCCCTGGCGCTAGCCTCGCAGATGTGGTGGACAAACTCCCTCCGTCTTTTGAACGGGGAACCGACGGACCGAAGGTCATCGTGGCCGGACTGGACGGGTCCGAATCCTCCTGGCGCGCCACGGCCTACGCCGCCGGGCTGGCCAGACGCCAGAAGGCGCTGCTGGTCGTGGTCTACATCCAGCCGGTGCTGGCCGCGGGGGCGGCACTCGGTGCCTCGGTGGCCGACACCACGGGTGAGGTGGCCGAGGAGCTGATGCGGGAGATGCGGGAGGCCACCGAGCGGCTGCGCGGGGTCTTCGAGGTGCGCTGGGAGTTCCACACCTTCCGGGGCGATCCGTACAACGGCCTGGCCCAGGCGGCCGATGAGCTGAAGGCCGACGCGGTGGTGGTGGGCGCGTCCGAGCAGGCCGGGCACCGCTTCGTCGGTTCGGTGGCCGTACGGCTGGTCAAGGCCGGGCGCTGGCCGGTCACCGTGGTGCCGTAGGGGCCGCACGACCGGCTCGCGGAGCCCGGCGCGGTGAGGCACCGTGGGAGGAGCGAACGGACCACCCCACGGACCGGGGAGACTGCGATGGCCCACACCTACCGGGTGACCGAGATCGTCGGCTCGTCCTCCGAGAGCGTCGACGACGCGATCCGCTCCGCCATCGGCCGTGCCTCGAAGACGCTGCGGAACCTCGATTGGTTCGAGGTCGGCCAAGTGCGCGGGCATATCGAGAACGGCCGGATCGCGCACTACCAGGTGGGGCTGAAGGTCGGATTCCGGCTCGAGGACCCCGACGCCGGATCCGGGGACCGGACCGGCTGACCCCGGCTCAGCCACGGGGCACGACGGTGGACAGCACGGACGGCAGCGGATACCAGTCGGTGGTCGCGAAGCTGGCGTGCCGCCCGGCGAGTTCGGACACCCGGTCCCGCGCCTGGGTCTCGGTGGGGTTGGTGCCGTCGATCGGGGGCGCCACGTTGTGCGCGTCCGTCATGATCAGCAGGTAGTGGCGGTCGTCGTACCAGGCGGTGTCGATACCGCTGGTGACATACGTGGAAGCGTCCCCGTCGAACAGCACGAACCACGGCCGGAGGGCGGCGTCGGTGTAGCGGGTGCGCGGGTCGCCGGAGGCGGCGCCGTGGACGGCGGGGAAGGCCGCGGCCTGACCGAGCTTCCCGGCGGCGGACAGGTCCCGCAGATGGGTGGCGTACTCACGGTCGGTCCACAGCGTGTCGAGGGGGTTGTTCTCCTCGACCGTGCCCGGTATCAGCTCGACGATGAACTTGCCCGCGAGCGCCGAGCGAGACGGCCAGCCGCCCGCCTGAACCGCCTCGTCGAGGGTGGCACGGCCGCCCACCACATCCGCCGGGCGCAGCACCGCGTCGCCCAGGGTGGCGCCGAGGAGGGCGTCGAGGTCGGCCGGGCCGCGGCCCTTCTTGCCGTTGAAACCGTCCTTCATCTCCACCTTGACGAGGATGGGACGGTGCCCCGGATGGGCCTGGTGCCAGGCCCGCATGTCGGCCAGGCAGCCGGCCAGGCTCTGGTCGCGGGGCTTGGTGCGCAGCTCGGCCGGGCCCGCGGCGTTCTCGCAGTTGTTGTCGTTGCCGAGCGGGTTGGAGTGCGAGACCCGCCAGCCGGCGCCGAAGGCGTTGGTCCACACATCGAGTTCCAGGAGCGAGGCTCCGGAGTCCAGCGCGTCGGCGAAATAGGGGTACTTGGCCTTCTCGTAGGCGTTGTGCACCCCCACCGAGGTGGTGGCGGAGTACGACGGATCGTCCGCGGTGGCGGGCCGGGCCTCGGCCGGTGCCGTCAGACACAGTGCGGCGGCCGCCGCGGCGGCCGCCACCGTTCCCGTGCGCCGGGCATGACCGCGCGCCGGAGTCCCCACCCTGCCCATGTGTCCCCACCCTCGTCGATGTCGCGACCAACTGGGCAGAAGCGTACGGGAGTCGCGTCATGGGTTACGAGCGGTCATGGGTCACAGCGGTACGGGCCCGGCGGCGTGCTGCCGCTGGGCCCGTCTCATGTGCCGCGTCTCACACGGCTGGGGTCGTTCAGGGGGCAGGACCCCACCCGTCAGGGTGCCGCCCCGTCAGGGCCTCACCCGTCAGGGCCTCACCCGTCAGGGCCTCACCCGTCAGGGCCTCACCCGTCAGGGCATTACCCGTCAGGGCCGCTCCCCCGCGCCGGTCGTCGCGGCCTCGCGCACTCGTCCGCCGGGCGGACCGGGGGCCAGTGGCGCGGTCTGGTCCATCCCGGTGCCGCGCCGCAGCCCGGTGAGGAACTCCTGGAGCGTCTCGACGGCGGTGTGCCGGGGCCGCCAGCCCAGTTCCTCCTGGGCGCGGGTGGTGTCCATCAGCGGGAGCCGCAGGGCGGCGTCGAACAGCTGGGGCGAGGGCGGCAGCAGATGCAGATGCCAGGCCGTGGCCATGGCCGAGCGGGCGGCGAAGCGCGGGATCCGCACCGTCCGCGCCTCCAGCAGACCGGCCAGCGTCTTTCCGTCTACCGGCGGTTCGGCCGCGAGGTTGAAGGCGCCGCGCACCTGGCGGCCGAGCGCCAGCCGGTACGCCTCGGCGGCGTCGTCGGTGTGCAGGACCTGGAGCCGCAGTCCGGGCAGGTCGAAGACGGCGGGCAGGAAGGTGGAGCTGACCAGCCGCCGGGGCAGGAACGGACCCATGAAGAGCCGGCGCTGCTCGGCCGCCGCCTCCTCCTTGAACAGGAAGCCGGGCCGCATCCGCACCACCCGGACCTGCGGATGTTCCCGTTCGAAGGCATCCAGTATCCGCTCCACATACGCCTTCTCACGGCAGTACGCGGCCTCCGGCCAGCCGTCGGTGGGCCAGGACTCGTCCACCGGGCGGCCGTCCTCGGGGCCGGGCGAGTAGGCGCCCACCGAGGAGGCGTACACCAGCACCGGCACCTCGGCCCGTGCCACCGCCTCGAAGACCCGCTTGCTGCCGAGGACATTGGTGTCCCAGGTGACGGCGGGCCGGTGGCTGGGCTGGATCAGCCAGGCGAGGTGGATGACCGCGTCGGCGCCCTCGAAGTGCCGTACGAGGCCGGCCTCCTCACCCGCGTCCCGCCCGATGTCCGCGCGTACCCAGGTGGTCTTCGGCGGCGACCAGCTGGGCACCCTGCGGGCGACGCCCACGATCGACTCGATGTCCGGGGCCTCGCCGAGCGCGCGGACGACGCTCGTACCGGCGTTGCCGGTGGCCCCGACCACCACCACGCGCATTCCGTGCTTCACACCCATGTCTCCGCTCCTTCCGGCAGCGTCGTGTCCTCGGCCATCCCCCAGTCTCAGCTCTGGATTCAGCCCTGCTTCCGGCCCCGGTTCCGGCCCTGGTCTCAGCCCTTGCCGATCAGCTGCCGCGCGGCCGTGACGATCGCCTCCGCGTCGATCCCCGCGTCGCTCAGCTGCTCGTCGGGGGTCGAGGAGGCCGGCATCATGCGCACCGCGAGCCGGATCATCCGGGGCACCGGACGGCCGTCGCCGAACGCCTCGAGCACCGCGTCGCCCAGTCCGCCCTCGGGGTGGTGGTCCTCCACGGTGACCAGCCGCCCCGTCACCTCGGCGGCGGTACGCAGCGTCTCGACGTCCACCGGCTTCAGCGAGTACAGGTCGATGACGCGGGCCGCGATGCCCTCCTGGGCGAGCCGGTCGGCCGCCTTGACAGCCTCGTGCAGGGTCACCCCGGCGCCGACCAGGGTGACCCGGTCGTCGTCACCGGCGCGCACCACCTTGGAGCCGCCGATGGGGAAGCTCTCGGTGGGCGGGTAGATGACCGGCGTTCCGCCGCGGGTGGTGCGCAGATAGCGGATGCCGGACCCCTCCGCCATGGCCGCGGTCAGCTGGGCGGTCTGGTTGGCGTCGCACGGGTAGAGCACCGTGCTGCCGTGCACCGCCCGCATGGCGGCCAGGTCCTCCAGGCCCATCTGCGAGGGCCCGTCCTCACCGATGGCCACCCCGGCGTGGGAGCCGATGAGGTTGAGGTCGGCGTCGCTGATGGAGGCCATCCGGATGAAGTCGTAGGCCCGGGTGAAGAAGGCCGCGAAGGTGGACACGTACGGGTTCCAGCCGCGGGTCTGCATGCCGACGGCGGCGGCCACCAGCTGCTGCTCCGCGATGAAGAACTCGAAGTACCGCTCGGGGTGCTCCTTGTGGAAGTACTCCAGTCGGGTGGAGTCGCCCACCTCGCCGTCGAGCGCCACCACATCGCCGCGGGCGGTGCCGACGGCGGCCACCGCCTCGCCGAACGCGTCACGGCTGGGCACCGAGTCGCCGGGGTTGTAGCGCGGCAGCGCCAGCGGGCCCTCGGACGCGGGCCGGGTGGGGGTCACCGAGGGCGGGCCGAGCACCGGTACGGCCATGTTGCGTACGCCGCCGAGCTCGGCGATGGCCTCGTCCGCGTTCTTCAGCGGCTTGCCGTGCATGCCCTCGCGGTTCTCCACCGAGGCCACGCCACGGCCCTTCATGGTGCGGGCGATGATGGCGGTGGGGCGGCCGACGGTGGACAGCGCCTCGGCGTAGGCGCGGTCGATGGCCTCGATGTCATGGCCGTCGATCTCGATGGTGTGCCAGTCGAAGGCGCGGATGCGCCGGGCGTAGGCGTCCAGGTCCCATTCGTGGCGGGTGGGCCCGCGCTGGCCGAGCCGGTTCACATCGATGATGGCGGTGAGGTTGTCCAGCCGCTCGTAGCCCGCGTGCTCGAACGCCTCCCACATCGACCCCTCGGCCATCTCGCTGTCGCCGCACAGCACCCAGACGCGGTAGGGCACATGGTCCAGCCGCTTGCCGCTCATCGCGGTGCCCACGCCGTACGGCAGTCCCTGCCCGAGCGATCCGGTGGCCACGTCCACCCACGGCAGCCGGGGGGTGGGGTGGCCCTCCAGCCTGCTGCCGCGCTTGCGGAAGGTGATGAACTCCTCGTCGCGAAGGGCCCCGGCCGCCTTGTACACCGAGTAGAGGAGCGGGGAGGCATGGCCCTTGGAGAAGATCAGGTGGTCATTGCCCGGGTGGTCGGGCTGCTCGAAGTCATAGCGCAGATGGTTTCCCATCAGGACGGCCATCAGGTCCGCCGCCGACATCGACGACGTGGGATGGCCGGACCCGGCGGCCGCGGCGGCACGCACCGAGTCCACACGGAGCTGCTGCCCGAGCTCGCTGAGCTGTTCGTGTCGCATTGTTCTCCTTCCAGGTTTCACCGGCGGTCAGCCGCCGCCCGCCCGCGCCCGCGCCGTCTGCGCGACCTCGGGCGACTCGGTGTCCAGCGGCACCGCCCAGGGCGGGACCACCCCGAGCTGTACCCCCTGGCGTGGCAGCACGGCGTCGAGCAGCCAGTCGGCGGCGACCCGGACCCGGTTCCCCGGCATCGCCATCAGGTGGTAGCCGCGGGTGACCGCGTTGGCGATCGGCCCGGACAACGGGATGTGCAGCGGGTTCGCGGCGGCCTGCACCCCGCCGAGGTCGACCGTGAACCCGAGGTCGTGGTGTTTGTACGGCTTGGCGGTGCCGCGCCCGAGGGACGCCAGGACGTTGTGGCCCGCGACCTTCCCCTGCCGCTGGGCGTGCTGCGCGGTCATCGGGGTGAACTGGCCCGGCCGGGTCAGATCGGGCACCGCGGCGGCGTCCCCGCAGGCCAGCACGTCGGGGTAGCCGGGCACGGCCAGATACTGGTCGACCCTCAGCCGGCCGCGTTCGGTCGCCAGCCCGAACTGCTCCACCAGCGGGTCGGGGCGCACCCCCACACACCAGAACAGCGACCGGGTGTCGACGAACTCGCCGTTGTCCAGCAGCACGCCCTCCGAGGTGGCCTCCTTGACCGTGGTGCCGGTGCGGACCTCGACACCCCGTTTGCGCAGCACCCGGTCGGCCGTGCGGGACAGCTTCTTGTCCAGCTCCGGGAGGACCCGGGGAGCGATGTCGAGCAGCAGCCAGCGGGGCCGCGGCGCGTCACGCAGCGAGGTGTTCTTCCGCGCGAGCGAGTCGGTGAAGAGCACCCCGTGGGCGGCCACCTCGGTGCCGGTGTAGCCGGCGCCGACCACCACGAAGGTGCGGCGGGCCGCCCGCTCCCGGGGGTCGGCGGCGGTGCCGGACATCTCTATCTGCCGGGTGACGTGGTCGCGCAGGTAGAGCGCCTCGGGCATGCCGCGGAAGCCGTGGGCGTGCTCGGCCACACCGGGGATCGGCAGCAGTTTGTTGACGCTGCCCACGGAGAGCACGAGCCGGTCGTAGTCCATCTCGCCGGACCGTCCGTCCGGGTCCTGCCAGGAGATCCGGCGGGCGTCCAGGTCGACGCCGTGGACCTCGCCCAGCACCAGCCGGACATGCGGCAGGGTGCCGGTGAGGGAGACCGAGACACGCCGGGGTTCCAGGACCCCGGCCGCCACTTCGGGCAGCAGGGGCAGATACAGGAAGTAGTCGTTGGGATTGATCAGGACGATGTCCGCCGCACCGCGCAGGGTGCGGGAGAGCGTACGGGCGGCCTGATAACCGGCGAATCCGGCACCGACGATCACTATGCGTACTGGGCTCACACGAATCTCCCGGGCATACGGGGCCAGGGAGCTCCAAGTGCCCGTGAGAGTCCGGACCAAACGTGGGGCCCGGTCGGCCCCGCCCCCGGGGCCGTGCTCCGGGGGCGGTTCCCGGACGCGGCGGGTACGTCAGCGGCGCCGGCGGGCCGTCTGCGCGTCGATCCGCTCGTCCCAGTCGATGCGGTAGCCGGTCAGCCAGTCCGAGGAGCCGTTGCCCGCCCGGTCCAGCTTGCGCGGCATGGTGACATCGCGCAGGGCACGCGCCACGGGCCCCTGCGCCGTGCGGCGGGCCATGCCCGCGCTGGCCGCGGCGACCTTCTCGACCCGCTCCCGGCGCAGCGCCTCGTACGCGGCGAAGGCCGACTGGGGCGTGCGCAGATCGCGCAGGCATTTGGCGAGCACGACCCCGTCCTCGATGGCCATCGAGGCGCCCTGTGCGGCGTTGGGCGCGCAGGCGTGCGCGGCGTCGCCGACGATGACCATGGCCTCCTCGGACCAGGTGGGGGTGGAGATGATGTCGTAGGCGGCGGTGGCCACGATGGTGTCGCCGGTGGCGCGCACCAGGTCGGCGGCGGGGGTGTTGTCCTCGGCGAAGAGCGTCAGCAGCCGCTCCCGCCACTGCTCGGAGGTGACGGCGGCGAGCTCGGCCTTGGACATCTCCTCGGCCGGGGCGTTGCAGAACCACCAGACCTCGCCGTCCGGGGCGGTGGTGCAGCCGAAGAACGCCTGCTTGCCGAAGATCATCGTGTAGGTGTCGGGGGCCGGGGGCGAGTCGGCGTCGCGGATGTAGCCGCAGACGGTGTGCTGTCCGGTGTAGCGGGGCCGGGGCGCGGCCGCGTCGATGGACCAGCGGACGAGCGAGTGGATGCCGTCGGCGCCGATCAGCACATCGCCCACGGCGCGGCCGCCGTCGGCGAAGGAGCCGACGATCCGGCCATCGGGGCTGGTGTGGGCGGCGAGCAGCCGCTTACCGTGCTCGACGCGCACTCCGCGGCGCACCGCCTCCTCGCGCAGCACCCGGGCGAGGGTGGCGCGTTTGAGTGTCACGGAGCCGAGGCCACCGTCCTGCGATCCGGACATGGGGCGGTTGCCGAGCCGCTTGCCGGTGTTGCTGATGAAGTCGACGCGGCCGACCGGGAAGGAGTTCTTCAGCACGGGTTCATGGGCGTCGATGGTGCGCAGTGCCTCCAGGCCGTTGGCGGCGACGACGAGGAACGCACCGGCGTCTGTGGCGTCCGTGGCGTACGTCTCGTAGACGACCGCGTCGATGCCGGCCTTCCGCAGGGCCATCGCGGTCACCGTGCCGGCGATGCCGCCACCGATGATCAGGGCTGTGGTCATGGTGCTCCGTGACGTGGCGTGGGGTGTCGTGTCGTGGGATTGCGACAGCACCATATGGCGGCCCGGAGCCCCCCGGGTCAAGAGCGGGACTTCAACTAACGGGCACCGGGCGGCATTTGGGGCGGAACTCGGCAGTCCGCTACTTGAGCAGCCGGGACAGCCGCCGGTCCGCGAGCGGCTTGCCGCCGGTCTGGCAGGTGGGGCAGTACTGCAGCGAGGAGTCGCGGAAGGACACCTCGCGGACGGTGTCCCCGCACACCGGGCACGGCTGCCCGGCGCGGCCGTGCACCCGCATACCGCCGCGCTTCTCCCCCTTGAGGTCGGTGGCGGCCAGGCCGCTGGAGCGCTCGACGGCGGAGCGCAGCGTGGCGCCCATCGCCTCGTACACCCCGGCGATCTCCGCTTCGGTGAGGTCCGAGGCGAGCCGGTAGGGCGACATCCGGGCGGCGTGCAGGATCTCGTCGGAGTAGGCGTTGCCGATCCCGGCGATGACGCTCTGGTCGCGCAGCACCCCCTTGATCCGGTGGCGTACGCCGCGCAGCAGCCCGGCGAACGCCTCCAGGGTGAAGGAGTCGTCCAGCGGGTCCGGGCCCAGCCGGGCGATCCCGGGGACCTCCTGGGGGTCACCGACCACGTACACCGCGAGCCCCTTGCGCGTCCCGGCCTCGGTGAGGTCGAAGCCGGAGCGCTCCGGCCCGGCCAGGAGCAGCCGCAGCGCGAGCGGGCCCTTGCCGGGCCGGGGCGGGGCCTCGGGGAGTCCGTCCCGCCAGCGCAGCCAGCCCGCCTTGGCAAGGTGGACCACCAGATGGGGGCCGTCGGTGGCCAGGGCGAGAAACTTGCCGTGGCGGGCCGCGGCCGTGACGGTGCGGCCCTCGAGCGCGCTCAGCGGCGGGTCGTAGGTCTTCAGGACGCTCACCGCCACGGGGAGGACGCGGGCGATCTCCCGGCCGGCGGCGCGCTCGGCCAGGATCGCGCTGAGGGCCTCCACCTCGGGCAGCTCCGGCATGCCACCAGTGTGCCGCAGGCCGGAGCGGAACCATCCGCGGCGAGCCGGGTGACCCATTCCCCCCGGTGCACCGCTCCGGGCTGCGGCCTCGCGCACCCTCCCTTAGCGTCTCATTTGTTCCCTATCGTCCCTGCCTGCCCCGTACGGAGCGTTCCCCATGGTCGACACCGGACAGCAGTCCGTACGCAGCGAGGTGGCACGCGGCGGTGAGGCACGCCTGGGCGAGGCGGCACGGCACGACGTGGCACGGCACGAGGTGGCGGGCGGGACGGGGGGTGCGGCGTACGAGGGCTATGAGGCGTACGAGGGCGGCAGCCCCGAGGCCGAGTGGCTGCGCTTCCAGAAGCTGACGCACGAGCTGATGCGGATGCAGCGGTACTCCGACGGCACCGACGGCTCGGGCGCCCCGCGACCGCTGCGCGCCTTCCGCGGCAAGGCGGCGCTGGGCGTGGAGAACGCCCGGCTGCGGTTCCGTGACGACCTTCCGCCGGAGCTGTGCGTGGGGTACGCCCGGCCGGGTGCCGAGTACCCGGCCGTGGTGCGGCTGTCCAGCGCGAGCGGCTCCGAGGGGTACGGCGCCACGCCCGATCTGCGCCGGCTGGCGGTGCGGGTCCAGGCCGGTCCGGAGGAGACCCACGATCTGCAGGCCACCAGCTTCCCGGTGTCCCACGCCGCCGACGCGCACGAGTTCGTGGCCTTCGCCAAGGCCACGGCGGGCGCGGGGAGCACGGTGGAGAAGGCGTTCGGGCTCTTCGTCCGGCTGCCGCTGGCGGTCGGCTGGGCCACCGCCGACCGGATGCGCCGCAACCTGCGGATCGCCACCCGCCATACGGTGGGCTCGCTGGCCCGCGAGACCTTCTGGAGCCGGGGCGCGATCCTGTGGGGCCCGGCCGGTCCGGTGCGCTACCAGCTGCGTCCGGCGCCCGGCGGCACCCCCGCTCCCCCGCCCGACGGCGGCGACCCCGACTATCTCCACCGTGAGCTGGCGATGCGGCTGTCCACCGCCGACATCGCCTTCGAGCTGTGTGTGCAGCGCTATCTGGACGACCGCCGCACCCCCGTCGAGGACGGCTCGGTGGAGTGGCGGGAGAGCGACACGCCGGTCGTCCCGGTCGCGGTGCTCACCGTGCCGTGCCAGGACCTGGACAGCGCCCGGGCCCGGTCGGCGGCCCGCCGGGTCGAGCAGCTGGCGTTCAACCCCTGGCACACCACCGAGGAGTTCCGTCCGCTCGGCAATCTCAACCGGGCCCGCAAGGCCGCGTACGAGGCCGCCGCGGCGCACCGGCTCGGCCTGCGACCCCCCGCCGCCGAGCCGCGGCCCACCGCGCTGCTGCCCGTCCCGGTGCGCGCCGCCTTCGACCTGCCGGTGCGGGCGGCCTGCGACCTGGTCGACCGCTGTGTGCCCTGGCATCGGCTGCCGGCCCCGCTGGGGCTGCTCAACCCGGCCGCGCTGGGCCGGACGCTGCGCCGGCTCGGCCTCGTCGAGGGGAACGACGCACCCGGGGCGCCGCGGCGCCCCGCCGCGGCCGGGGAGAGACCCCGGGCGGCGCGCTCGTACGACGGCCCGGCGGGCGCCCCCGCCGTGGCGCGGAGGAACGTGGCCGGGGCCGCCTCCGGCCGTGGTCTCGCACCGCTCCACCGGCCCGATCTGATCCATGTGCCCCACCCCGCCACCGTCGCCGGACAGCTGCTGCACCGGGAGCGCTTCCGGCCCGCCACCTCGCTCAATGTCCTGGCGGCCACCTGGCTCCACCTCCAGTCCCCCGACTGGGTGGACGGCGCCTGCCACCGGTGGGACGGCCCGCGGATGTACGGCGGCGGGCCGCGGCTGGAGGACGGCCATCTGCCGCTGGGCCCGGGCGGGGTGCCACCGCTCGGCGCGACCGGCGGCTGGTGGCTGGGGCTCAGCGCGATGCACACGCTCTTCGCCCGTGAGCACGACGCGGTCCGCGAGGCGCTGCGCCGCACCCATCCCTCGATGAGCGAGGAGTCGGCGCACCACACGGCCCGGCTGGTGGTCTCCGCGCTCATCGCCAAGATCCATACGGTGGAGTGGATCCCGGCGATCCTCGCCACCGAGATGAGCGACCTCGGCTCGAGGGCCAACTGGCAGGGCCCGCCCGCCCATTGGCTGTCCCGGCTCGGCCGGTGGCTGGTCGAGGCGGGTGCGTCGGCGGGCCTCCCCCGTGGCGTACCGGACCACCCCGAGATGCCGTCCGCCCTTGCCGAGCAGTTCATGGCCGTCTACCGGACGCATCCGCTGCTCCCGGACGACGTCGAGCTGTGCGACCACCGCCTCGGGCGGCGGACCCGGGCGCTCGGGTTCGACGAGGTGCGGGGCCCGGCGGCCGAGGCGGTGCTGCGCAAGACGGGGCTCGGCGACACCCTGTATTCCTTCGGCATCGCCCATCCGGGCGCGATCACCCTCAACAACTACCCGTGCGCACTGCGGCGTTTCGAACGGGACGGCGAGATCGTCGATCTGCCGGTGGTGGATCTGGCGCGGGCCCGGCGGCGGGGCGTACCCCGGTATAACGACTTCCGGGCCCGGCTGGGCACTCCCCGGATCCGCTCCTTCGAGGAGCTGTCCCCCGAACCGGACACGGTCGCGCGGCTCGAAGCGGTCTATGGCTCGGTCCACCAGATCGACACCGCGGTGGGGCTGTACGCGGAGAACCCGCCCGAGGGGTTCGGCTTCAGCGAGTCGGCGTTCCGTGTGCTGCTGCTCATGGCCACCCGGCGGATCCAGAACGACCGCCTCCTGACCGTGGACTTCCGGCGCGAGGTGTATACGCGGCTGGGGCTGGCCTGGGTGGCGAAGTCCAGCATGGCCTCGGTGATCCTGCGGCACTGCCCGGAGCTGGCCGGGGTGCTGCCGCGCGGGGCGAGCCCGTTCGCGCCCTGGCGGCCGGTGGCGCCGTCCCAGTCCTGACCGCCGCACCCGAGCTCTCCGAGCGGACCGCACCCGACTGGACCGGTTTACCGACGCGCCATCGTGTGGCGGTCCACAGGGGACGGACGGCGGGGAGCGGTGGCATGGGCGGCGAGGCCGGGACGGAGCCGCCGCGGCGCGTCACCATCCGGGATGTGGCGGCACGGGCCGGGGTGTCCAAGGGAGCGGTCTCGCTCGTCTTCAACGACCGGCCCGGGGTCTCCCGGGCCACCCGGGACCGCATCTTCGCCGCCGCCCGGGAACTCGGCTGGTCACCCCATCTCTCCGCCCGGTCGCTGTCCAACTCCCGGGTGGACACGGTCGGTCTGGCCATCGCCCGCCCGGCCCGGACGCTGGGCCTCGAACCGTGGTCCATGGAGTTCGTCTCCGGCATCGAGAGCGTGCTGGTCGAGCGGTCCTGCTCGCTGCTGCTGCGGCTGGTCCGGGATGTGCGCGAGGAGATCGCGGTCCAGGAGGCGTGGTGGCGGGGGCGGCAGATCGGCGGGTCCATCCTGGTCGATCTGCGGGACGGAGACCCCCGCGTCCCCGCGCTGCGGCAGCTCGGCCTGCCCGCCGTGGTGGCCGGGCACCCCTCGCTCGCGGACGGGTTCACCTCGGTGTGGACGGACGACGCCACGGCCGTCATTGAGGCGGTGCGCTATCTGGTGGCGCTGGGCCACCGCCGGATCGCCCGGGTGGGCGGCGCCCCCGGGCTCGGGCACACCACGATCCGCGAGGCCGCCTTCGGGGCCGCCGTACGGGAGGCGGGGCTGGGCGAAGGCCGCACGATGGCCACGGACTTCTCGGGCGAGGAGGGGGCACGGGCCACCCGCGCCCTGCTGGCCTCGGCGGACCGGCCCACGGCGATCCTGTACGACAACGACATCATGGCGGTGGCGGGGCTTTCGGTGGCCGCCGAGATGGGGCTGTCGGTGCCGGCCGATGTCTCGCTGCTGGCCTGGGACGACTCACAGCTGTGCCAGCTGACGCACCCCACGCTCTCGGCGATGAGCCACGATGTCTTCGGCTACGGGGCACAGGTGGCGCACCGCCTCTTCGAGGTCCTGGACCAGACGGCTCCGCGCGCCCATCAGGCCCCCACCCCGGCGCTCACTCCCCGGGGCAGCACGGCTCCGCCGCGCCGGCGCGAGCCGTGACGCCCGTTGGCCACGGCCCTGAACCGCGACTGGTGAACCACGCCCGCGTACCGCCCCGTTGAACCGGTTCAGTCCTGCCGGAAGCGGTTGATGGCCGGGAGATGGCGCTCGCGCAGCTCCGGGTCGCGTATCCCCAGCCCCGCCTCCGGGGCCAGGCACAGCACGCCGACCTTTCCGGAGTGGCGGTTGCGGTGGACGTCCTGGGTGGCCGTGCCGACCGCCTCGAGCGGATAGACCTTGGAGAGCGTGGGGTGCACCATCCCCTTCTCGATCAGCCGGTTGGCCGCCCATGCCTCCCGGTAGTTGGCGAAGTGGGTGCCGATGATGCGCTTGAGCGCCATCCACAGATAGCGGTTGTCGTACTCGTGGCGGTAGCCGGACGTCGAGGCGCAGGTGACGATCGTTCCGCCGCGCCGCGCCACGAACACACTGGCGCCGAAGGTCTCCCGGCCGGGGTGCTCCACGACGATGTCCGGGTCGTCGCCGCCGGTGAGTTCGCGGATCCGGGACCCGAAGCGCTTCCACTCCTTGGGGTCGGGCGTGGTCGCGTCCTTCCAGAAGCGATAGCCCTCCTCGGCCCGGTCGATGACCAGCTCGGCCCCCATGGAGCGGACGAGTTCGGCCTTGCGCCGCCCGGAGACCACGCACACCGGGATCGCCCCGCCGTTGACGGCCAGCTGGGTCGCGTACGAGCCGAGGCCACCGGCCGCGCCCCAGATGAGGGTCACATCGCCCTGTTTCATCTGGGCGCCGTTGCGGGAGACGAGCTGCCGGTACGCGGTGGAGTTGACCAGGCCGGAGGACGCGGCCTCCTCCCAGGTGAGGTGGGCGGGCATCGGCATCAGCTGATTGGCCTTGACCAGCGAGAGCTCGGCGAGCCCGCCGTAGTTGGTCTCGAAGCCCCAGATGCGCTGCTCGGGGTCGAGCATGGAGTCGTCATGGCCGTCCGGTGAGCGCAGTTCGATGGACAGGCAGTGGGCCACCACCCGGTCGCCCGGCTTCCAGTGGCGCACCCCGGGCCCGGTGCGCAGCACGACACCGGCGAGGTCGGAGCCGAGCACGTGGTAGGGCCGGTCGTGGCGGGCCGCTCCGGGGTCGTCGGTGCGTGCGTAGCGCTCCAGGAAGCCGAAGGTCGGCAGCGGCTCGAAGATGGCGCTCCAGACGGTGTTGTAGTTGATCGCGCTGGCCATGACCGCGATCACCGCCTCGCCCGGCCCCGGTTCGGGTGTGGGCACCTCGCGGATGTGGAGCGACTTCTGGGGGTCCTTGTCCTTGGTGGCCATGCCCTCGAACATCTCGGATTCCTCTTTGAGGATCACCGCGCCCCGATAGGACTCGGGAAGGTCCAAGGCGGCGAAGTCCGCGGCCGCCGCATCCTCTGCCAGCGCGGCGCTGATGATGTCCTGCATGACATGTCCTCCGATGTACCGCTCCGGGCACTCTGTGTCCCGGAGGCTATGGCAGCGGCCACGATCCGAATAACCCCCTAGCTCCGCCCGGGTGGCGCCCCCTAGGCGCCCCCCCTATACGGCCAGGGAGTGCAGACAGGCGATGAGCGTGCGGGCCTCGACGTTGACGTAATGGCTGTGGCGGATCAGGTCGAGCAGCTGACGCACGGCCATCCAGCGGTAGTGCGGCGGCTCCTGGGGGACGGCGCTCATCTCCGTCTCCACGATCAGATAGCGGTTGAAGGCGTGGAAGAAGCGGCCGCCCTCCTCGGAGAGCACGGTGTCGAACCGCACCCGTTCGGCCGGCGCCTCCACCACCTCCCTGAGGAACGGCGGGGTGGCCCCCTCGGGCAGATGGGTGTAGTTGCGCGGGGTGCACTGCACGGTGGGGGCCAGCTCCACCACGTCCGTGTAGCCGGGTTCGGCGCGGGCCTGCACCAGCACATGCGGCACCCTGTCGGCGTGGGCCAGCAGAAAGGCCGCCACGCCCGGTCCATGGGGCTCGATCATGGGCTGGGTCCAGCCGCCGACCTCGCGGCCGCCCGCCGTCACGTCCACGGCCATCACGCTGAAGAAGCGCCCGCTCTCATGGGAGATGCGGTGGGCGCCGCGGTGCCAGCCGGTGGTCTTCCGCAGCGGTATCCGCTCGGTGAACACCTCTCGCTCGGTGCGCAGTCCGGTGATCCAGCTGAGGATGTCGGCGTCGCGGTGGAGCGTGTACCGCCCCCGCCGTTCCGGCTCCGCGGCCCGGTGTGGTCCGATGGCCGGGAAGGGCTCCTCGGGGTCCAGCGGGGAGTGCGGCAGACAGGCCAGGACGCTGCGGGCGTCCATGTTCACCAGGTCCTCCACGGCCAGCAGATGGTGCAGCTGGCCCAGCGTCAGCCAGCGGAAGCCGTCGCGCATCTCGACGTCCTCGTCCGGCGCGACCTCGACCAGAATGTTACGGTTGCGCTTGCGGAAGAACCAGCTGCCCTGCTCCGACTGGCGGACGTCGGCGAGCACCCGGTGCCGCTCCGTCCGCTGGAAGTACTCCACATACGGCACCGCCCGGCCCTTGTGCACCCGGGTGTAGTTGCTGCGGGTGGCCTGGACGGTGGGCGACAGCTGGAGCCCGCCGTGGTTGCCCGGCTCCATCTTGGCCTGCATCAGGAAGTGCGGTACGCCGTCGAAGTCCTTGACCAGGATGCCCAGGATGCCGATCTCCGGCTGGTGGAGGATCGGCTGGTTCCACTCCGCCACCGGCGCCCCCGGGGCGCCCCCCCCCGCGCCCCCCCCCCCGAAAAAAAACCCCCGCGGCATGAAGCGGGTGTGGGTGTGGGGGGCGGACGACCCCCCCCCCCACCCCCCCCCACGCAGGGG
>NZ_JBHYVB010000021.1:0-16717 GCF_042750115.1 Streptomyces sp. NPDC059455 | reverse complement strand
GGACCACGCCCTTCCCCCGTCGCCCCCGGATGCCTATCCCGGGGGGGTGGGGTTGGGGGTGGTACCACCCCGCCCCCGGCGCCCGGGCCAACCCCCCCCGGAGCCCCTCGACGGAGAAGAACCGGCCGGTCTCATGGACGAGGTTGTGGGTGTCCGGCGCGAAGTCCCAGCCGCGCATCGCCTCGAACGGGATGATCTCGATACGGGACTCGTCGGCGTCGACCCGCTCGCGGAACCAGCGCTGGAAGTCGGCGAGCAGGGTCACCGAGCTGTCGACGGTGGCGGCGGAGCGGATCAGCCGCTCCTGGAGCGTGCTCACCACGCCCACGCCTCCGGTCCGGGGCCGCCGTTGCCGATCGGCGGGAACAGCCGGTCCAGTTCGGCCAGCACCTCGTCGGACAGCGTCAGCTCCATGGCCTTGAAGGCCCCTTCCAGCTGGTCCAGGCTGCGCGGCCCGATGACCGGCGCGGTGATGCCGGGGCGTCCCATCACCCAGGCCAGCCCCACCTCGGCCGGGTCGGCGCCGAGGCCGTCGCACAGCTTCTCGTACGCGCCGACGGCGTCCCGGTGGACCTCCAGCGCCTGGGCGGCCCGGCCCTGGGCGGTCTTCATCGCGGTGCCCTCGGCCAGCTTGCGCAGCGCCCCGCTGAGCAGCCCGCCGTGCAGCGGCGACCAGGCGAGCACCCCGACCCCGTACCGCTGGGCGGCCGGGATCAGCTCCAGTTCGATAGGGCGGGTGACGAGGTTGTACACGCTCTGCTCGGAGACGATGCCGAGGAAGTGGCGGCGGGCCGCGGCCTCCTGGGCCTCGGCGATGTGCCAGCCGGCGAAGTTGGACGAACCGACGTAGCGCACCTTGCCCTGCCGGGTCAGCGTCTCCATCGCCTGCCACACCTCATCCCACGGGGCGTGGCGGTCGATGTGGTGCATCTGGAACAGGTCGATCCAGTCGGTGCCCAGCCGGCGCAGCGAGTCCTCACAGGAGGCGATGATGTGCCGGGCGGACAGCCCCGAGTCATTGGGCCAGTCGGTCATCGGGTTGAAGACCTTGGTGCCCAGCACGACCTTCTCGCGCCGGCCGCCTCCTCGCGCGAACCAGCCGCCGAGGAACTCCTCGGTGTAGCCCTTGTGCTTCTGCCAGCCGTACTGATTGGCGGTGTCGACGAAGTTGACCCCGCGGTCCAGGGCGGTGTCCAGGATCGCGTGGCTCTCCTCGTCGCTCGCCCTGACCCCGAGGTTCAAGGTGCCCAGGCAGAGCCGGCTCACCCGGAGGGCGGTGCGGCCGAGATAGGTGTACTGCATCAGTGTCCTTCGGTACGGGCCGCCGCGGCGGCCGGCCGGCTCGAGGTGGCGGAGGCGGCCCACAGGTCGTGGAAGGATTCTTTGAGGGCCACCTTCGGGGACCAGCCCATGAGCCGCCGGGCGAGGCGGATGTCCGCCTGGGTCCAGCTGCCGCCCTTGCTGTACACGGCGCCGCTCTCCTCGCGCACCAGGTGGGCGGGGACCTGGGAGGCGGAGATCAGCAGCCAGGCCAGTTCGCGCATGCTGAAGGCGTCGCCCTGCCCGATGTTGAGCACCCGGCCGGTCACCGGGCTGCTCGCGGCCAGCACCACGGCCTCGGCGACATCGCGGACGTCGATGAAGTCGCGCCGGTCGTCGACGAGGGTGACGGCGAGCGGAGTGTCCTCGGTGGTGTGGCGCAGCCGGTGGGCGAGCCCGCCGAGGAAGCTGCCCCGTGGGGTGCCGGGTCCGCAGACGTTGGTGACGCGCAGCACGCAGCCGTCGATACGGCCCGCGTCCGCCGCGCCGAGGACGATCCGGCTGCCGATGAGCTTGGTGCGGGCGTAGGGGGTGCGGGGGGCGGTGGGGTGGTCCTCGGCGATGGCCGTGCCATCGGGGAGGGGGCCGTACTCGTGCACCGAGCCCAGATGGACCAGGCGCGGCCGCCTGGGGAGGGCCGCCACGGCGTCCACCAGCCGGTCCACGAGCGGGATGTGCGAGGCCGTCATGCTCGCCTCGTCGCCCTCCCAGCTGTCGCCCGCGGCGTTGACGACGAGATCGGCGGACTGTGCGGCCCGGACGATGTCCTCGCTCGGCGCGGATACCGCGTCAAGCGCCAGAAAGCCGACTCCGGGAATGGGTTCGGCGGGTTTTCTCGCGATTGCCAGGACTTCATATCCGCGCTTGGCGAGAGCTCCGCAGATATGTCGCCCGATAAATCCGGTGCCGCCGATGACAACGGCCTGCCGATCTCGGATGTGGCCCATATCGCCACCGTATTGGCGCCGCTTCGAGCGGAACAACCCCTACCCTCGTCCACCCCTATCGGGCACCCCTATCACGGCCTCGACCTGCGGTGTCATTCGAATAGGTGCCGTTTATGGGCCTCGCTGACCGCTGCCGCGCGATCCTTCACCCCGAGTTTCTCGTAGACATGCAGAAGATGCGTCTTGACGGTCGCCTGGCTGATGAACAATGCGGCCGCGGCCTGTCGATTCGTGGCCCCGTCCGCGATAAGCCGGAGCACTTGGAGTTCACGGTCGCTCAGCGGCCCCTGGGTCGGTTTGCGAACCTGGCCGAGAACGCGTCCGGTGACCGCGGGCGAAAGGACGGACTGGCCCGAGGAAGCGGACCGCACGGCGCGGGTCAA
The DNA here is from genome assembly GCF_042750115.1 of Streptomyces sp. NPDC059455. NCBI lineage: Bacteria > Bacillati > Actinomycetota > Actinomycetes > Kitasatosporales > Streptomycetaceae > Streptomyces > Streptomyces sp. NPDC059455. The sequence continues at coordinate 14,067 of NZ_JBHYVB010000021.1, read as the reverse complement.
CTCCTCGCGCGGGGTGTCCTTGAGGAGATAGCCGGTCGCTCCGGCGGCCAGGGCGCCCATGACGTCGCTGTCGGTGTCATAGGTGGTCAGCACCAGGATCCGGGCCTCCGGATCGCCGCGCAGCAGTCGTTTGATGGCCTCCACGCCGCCCATCCGGGGCATGCGCAGATCCATCAGGACCACATCGGCCGGCTGCCGCTCGTACAGTTCGACGGCCTCGGCACCGTCACCGGCCTCGCCGATCACCGTGAAGTCGGGGTCCCGCTCCAGCACCCCGCGCAGCCCGTCACGGACCACCGGATGATCGTCCACGATGAGGATACGGATGGGGCTGGGGCCGGGGGTGTCGCCGCCATGGGTGTTTCCGCTCATGCACCGGCTTCCTGGGGGATCACGGGGACGGCCGCGCTGATGGCGGTGCCCTCGCCACGGGCGCTTTCGATGTCCAACGTACCGGCGACCCGGCCCAGCCGGCGCCGCATCGCCACCAGCCCCAGGCCGTGGCCGCCGGAGGTGCCGGCCTCGGCCGCCGCGGCCGTGGAGTCGAATCCGACGCCGTCGTCGAGAACGTCGAGGACCACCACGTCCTCCATGTACGTCAGGGTGATGCCCACCTTCGACGCCCGGGCGTGCTTGGCGATGTTGGCGAGGGCCTCCTGCGCCACCCGGTAGAGCGTCGCCTCCAGTTCGGCGTGGAGCGGGATGGCGGTCCCGGTCGTCGCGAACGCCACCTTCGGCTCCCGCTCCGGTGACCACCCCTCGACCAGCGACTCCAGGGCGTCCGGCAGGGTCCGGGACTCCAGTTGCTCGGGGCGGAGCGCCTGGACCGAGCGGCGCGCCTCGGCGAGGCTGTCCCGGGCCAGGTCCTTGGCCGCCACGAGATGGCGGCGCCACACCTCGCGGTCGCCCTCGGCGTGTTCGGCGGCCTCCAGCTGCCGGATGATGCCGGCCAGCCCCTGGGCGAGGGTGTCGTGGATCTCCCCCGCCATCCGCTGGCGCTCGTCGAGCACCCCGGCCTCACGCGCCTGGGTGATCAGCTGGGCGTGGAGTCCGGCGTTCTCGGTGAGCGCGGAGCGGAGTTCGGCCACGGTGCGTTTGCGCCGCTGGTGCTGTTCGTTGAGCCTGCTCGACAGCAGGTTGATCCAGCCGATCACCACGGTCTGGAAGACGATGGCGGCGAGATAGCCGACCACCGCGCCGGTCGTGGCCCGCGGGAAGCCGTCCGGCACGGTGTTGACGACGAACGAGGTGGCCGCCACGGACACCAGCGCCCAGACGGTCGGCAGCAGCACCAGCGCCTGGAGGAACCCGGTGGCGGCGAAGATCGTGAACACCTGGTCCCGCGCCATCAGCGCGGCGGAGAGGGCGAGCAGCCCGGCGAAGTAGACGGCCGTGCGCACCGTGCCGTACGGCTGTCTGCTGCGGCGGCCCGTGGGCAGGGTGTAGGTGCCCAGGATCCAGACGGCGGCCACGGCCGCGAGGCCCAGCGTGGTGAGCAGCCGCCGGGCCGGTGGCGGACCGTGGACCAGGCTCAGGGCCGTGGACAGAAACAGCAGAAGGTAGGGCAGCCCTCCGAACAGGATGTCGGAGTGCCGCTCCCACCGTCCGCCGTCGTCCTTGGACGCGCTCACCTCACTCCCAGCGGAACAGCTTGGCCGCGGCCGCGGTGGCGGCCACCGCGATCACTCCGAGGACGGTCAGGTGCAGCGCCTGCGGCCACTGGTTCTCCCAGGAGTCGCGCAGCGCCTGCAGCGCGGCACCCAGCGGGGTGTAGTCGCCGATGGTGGACACCGTCTCCGGCAGGTCCTCCTTGGGGAGGAACGCGCCGCCGAAGAAGAGGCTGGGGAAGAGCAGGGACAGGCCCATCGCGGTGGCCGACTTGCTGCTCGGCGCCACGGCCGCGATCACCAGGCCGATGGAGAACAGCGCCCAGGTGCCCAGGACGAAGCTCACCAGGAAGGCGGGGACGTCGCCGGGCAGTTTGGTGTCGAAGGCGGTCTTGCCGACGATGAGCACCAGCACCGCGGAGACCGCCGCGGTGACCAGGTTGATGAAGAGCTGGGCGAGCAGCAGGTTCCCCGGGTGGATGGGGCTCGCGGCCATGCGCCGCAGGATGCCCTTCTCGCGGTAGGTCGCGAGGGTCGTGGGCAGCAGGTTGAGGGCCAGCATCGTCAGACACAGCGACATGGCCATCGCGGGGACGAACGCGGCCATGGACGCCTTGGTGGCGGCGTCGTCGTCGGACTTGGTGGTGACGAAGTGGAAGATGGCCAGCAGCATGATCGGCAGTGCGATGACGAAGAACACCGCGGTGGGATCGCGCAGGAACAGCTTGCTCTCGACGTAGGTGAGCTTGGTGCGCCCGGACATGGCAGAAGTCTCCTCGGCGGCTTTAGTTGGCGGGCTTGGAGCCGGTCAGGGCGACGAAGGCGTCATCGAGACTCGCCTGCTCCAGGCGGAGTTCGTTCGCCACGATCTGATTGCGGGCCAGGACGGAGATCACGGCGTAGACGACATTGCCCTTGCCGACCACCGTCACCTGGGACTTGGACCGGGTCACACTGCTCACCTCGGGCAGCGAGGTGAGCAGTTCGTCGTCCATCGGGACGGACGGCTTGAAGCGGATGATCTGCTGCTCATCGACCCGGGACACCAGTCCGGAGGGGGTGTCCAGGGCGACGACCCGGCCGGATTCGATGATGGCGATCCGGTCGCAGAGCCGCTCGGCCTCCTCCATGAAGTGGGTGACCAGCAGCACGGTCACATCCTGCTCCCGGACCTTCTCGATCAGCTTCCAGGTCTCGCGCCGGGCGTGCGGGTCGAGCGCGGTGGTCAGCTCGTCGAAGACGGCGATCCTGGGCTTGCCGACGAGGGCGAGCGCGATGGACAGCCGCTGCTGCTGGCCGCCGGACAGCGATCCGTAGGCCGCGTCGGCCTTGCCGGACAGGCCCCAGTCCTTGATGAGCTCGCGCCAGTCGACGGGGTCGCGGTAGAAGGTGCTGTAGAGCTCGAGCGCCTCCCACACCTTCATCTTGGGGGGCAGTTCGCTCTGCTGGAGCTGGATGCCGATGGACTCGCGCAGTTCGGCGAGGTCCTTGTCCTTCAGCGGGTCGAGACCCATCACGGAGATCTCGCCGCCGTCGCGCTTGCGCATGCCCTCGATGCACTCCACGGCGGTGGTCTTGCCCGCGCCGTTGGGGCCGAGGATGCCGAAGATCTCGCCCTCCTCCACGGAGAAGGACACGTCCTGTACCGCCACGTGATTGCGGTACTCCTTGCGCAGGTTACTGACCTCGATCAGCGGCATCGGCCCGGGTCCTCCTCGCTTTTGTTCCTTCACTCTTCCACCGTAGGAGGCGGATATCCCCGGGGGATCGGCCCATCGGCTGCCCACCGGGCTGATCCTCCCTCCACCGACCGGCCGATCGGCCGCATCAACCGATCGGTGGATGGGGGTACACCGGGCCGGGTCAGCCGCGCCGGGCGTGCAGCGCCCGGCAGACCTCGTAGGACGGCAGCAGACCGGCCCGTTCGGCCTCGGCCAGCCGGGGGGCGTTCCGGTCGCGTTCGGAGACCAGATACTCCAGGTTCTTGGGCCAGGGCAGGCCGAGCGCCGGGTCGAAGGGGTCGATCTCGTGCTCGGCGCCCGGGTTGTACTCCTCCGAGTTGAGGTAGGCCGCCACGGTGTGGTCCCGCAGCGCGATGAACGCGTGGCCGAGGCCCTCCGCCAGATACACCGCCCGGTACGACACGGGGTCCAGCCGCACACTGTCCCAGCGGCCGAAGGTGGGTGAGCCCACCCTCAAGTCCACCACCACATCGAGGAGTTCGCCGCTGACGCAGGTCACCATCTTGGCCTGGCCCGGGGGGACGTCCGCGTAGTGCACCCCGCGGACGGTGCCGCGCCGGGAGACGCTGTGGTGGTTCTGGCCCAGGCGCAGCGGATGGCCGACGGCCGCGGAGAAGGCCGATTCGGTGTAGTGGGCGACGAACGCGCCGCGCTCGTCGCGGTGGACGTCCGGGCCGAACTCGTAGGCGCCGGACACCGCCAGTTCGCGCACCTTCATCGGCCGTGCTCCACGGTGAGCTTCTCCAGCACCGGCACCACATCGTGCGGGGTGGGGGTGCGCAGGTTCTCCTCGCGCAGCCGCTCGGCGGTCTCCTTGTACGACGCGTCCTTCAGCAGCCGTTCGACGCTCTCCCGCAGCACCTCGGCGGTCAACTCCGATGCGTGGACGACGAGTCCGGCACCGGCCTCGTGCAGGCAGGCCCCCTTGTTCCACCAGTCGGCGTAGCGGATGGTGGGGATGAACTGCGGTACGCCGTTGACCAGTGCGGTGCCCCAGGAGCCGAAGCCGCCGTGGTGGATGAGGACCGAGGCGCCGGGCAGCAGGGCGTGCAGCGGTACGAAGTCGACGATGCGGGTGTTGGCGGGAACCTTCTCCAGCGCCTCGACCTCCTCGGGCGGCAGCGCGGCCACCACGTCGATGTCCATGCCCCCCAGGGTGTCGATCATCTCGGCCACCGGCATGAAGGTGCCGCCCAGGGCGGCCCGCGCGGAGACCCCGGAGGTCAGCACGACCCGCGGCCGCTCGGGGGCCTCGCGCAGCCAGTCCGGGATGTCGGAGGGGCCGTTGTAGGGCAGATAGCGGACCGGGACCCGCTGGACCGACAGCGGGAGCTGGAGGCTGGTGGGGATCTGGTCGATGGTCCACTGGCCGACCACGACCTCCTCGTCGAAGGTGCGGTCGTAGCGGGCGAGGATGCCACCGAGCCAGTCGGCCATCGGGTCCTCGCGGCGCTCCTCGGGCTGTTCGGCGAGGCGGGCCAGGAACACCTCGCGCATCTTCGCGTAGATGTCGACGCACCACAGCAGCCGGGCGTGGGCGGCGCCCACGACGCGGGCGGCCACCGGGCCCGCGTAGGTGACCGGGTCCCAGATGACCAGGTCGGGCTGGAAGTGGCGGGCGTAGTCCACCAGCTCGTGCACCATGCAGTCGTTGTAGGTCTGGTACGCGAACATCACGCTGATCTTGAACTTCATCAGCACCTGTTCCCAGGAGTGCTGATCGAGCTCGGGGGTGGACCAGTCGGAGAGCGGGTTCTCCAGCGATTCGCGGTTCTGCGTCAGCATCTCGTGGAGATTGTGGTCCTTGCCGACCGAGACGGCCGTCAGACCGGTGCTCTTGATGGACTCGGTCAGCGCGGGATTGCTGGCGACATGCACCTCGTGGCCGGCCGCGGCCAGCGACCAGGCGAGCGGCACCATGGTGAACAGGTGCGATTTCTCGGACACCGTCGCGAAAAGGATACGCATCGTCGTTCTCTCTCAGTCGATGGGTCGTCGGGGGCGGGCGGTGGCCGCCCGCAGGGTGTCCGTGATGACTCCGGCCACCGCTGCCTTCTGCCCGCCCAGGTAGAAGTGGCCGCCGGAGAAGACCTCCAGCCGGAAGGAGCCCGAGGTGTGTTCCCGCCAGCCCGCCACTTCCGGGGCGGTGACGCGGATGTCACTGTCACCGGTGAGCCCCACGATGTCGCAGGCCAGCCGGGGGCCGGGCCGGTATTCGTAGGTCTCGGCCGCCTTGTAGTCGCTGCGGATGGCGGGCAGGGCCAGCCGCAGCAGTTCGGTGTCGCCGAGGATCCGGGAGTCGGTTCCGCTGACCAGCTGGAGCTCGGCGATGAGCCCGGCGTCGTCGCGCCGGTGGATGCCGAGGCTCCGGTGGTGGGAGGGCGCGGGCCGGCCCGAGGCGAAGAGCGCCACGGGCACGGTCCCCAGCTCCCCTTCGAGCATTCTGGCCAGCTCGAACCCGACGCTCGCGCCCATGCTGTGGCCGAACAGCGCGATCGGCCGGTGTGCCGTGTGCGGCTTCAGCGCCTCGTAGATTTCGCGCGCCAGCTCGTGGATGTCCTCGATGGGCGCGTCATGGCGGCGGTCCTGCCGCCCCGGGTACTGGACGGCCAGCGCCTCCACGGTCGGCGGCAGCAGCTCGGAGATCGGGAAGTAGAAGCTGGCGGCTCCTCCCGCGTGCGGCAGGCAGACCAGGCTGACCTCGGCCTCCGGGCGCGGATGGAACCTGCGGAACCACAGGCTCTCATCGGTGACGGGCAACGCCATGGTCGTCGTTCCTTATCTGATGCGGGTCGGGCGTCTTAAGCGGGGTGTCCGGGCGGGATGTCCGGGCGGGGTCAGGCGCCGTCGCGCTCCAGGCGCTCCAGCCAGTCCTCGATGGCCTGGGCGGTGGGGAGGGAGTGGTCCTCCATCATGGTGAAGTGGTTGCCGCGCACATCGACGATGTCGTGCGGCAGCTCCCAGAAGGACCGCCAGTCGGGCAGTTCCTCCAGCTTCAGCGATCCGGTGGACAGCGGCTCCAGCGCGCGCACCAGGAGGGTTGGGGTCTCGATCGGCTCGGGGTCCCAGCTGCCGAAGAGGTTGAGATACCAGCCCATGGCCGACAGCCGGGCGTCGTCCATGGTGACGAACACGCCCTCGCGCTCGGTCATCCCGTCCATGAGCGAGAGCCCGAACTGATTGAGGATGCTGCTCTTGGGCACGTAGGTGTCCACCAGGACCACCGCGGTCGGCCGGACGCCCATCCGCTCCAGGTGTCCCGCCGCCGCGTGGGCGAACCAGCCGCCCGCCGAGGAGCCCAGGAGCACGATGGGCTGCCCGTCGGCGGCCTTCGCCACCGCCTCGGCCTGGGCGGCCACCACCGCGTCCGCCGTCTCCGGGAGGGGTTCACCGCGGCCGAAGCCCGGCAACGCGAGCGCCGACACATCGCGCCGGCCCCGCAGCGAGGCCGCGAACCGCGCGTACTGGTGGATGCCCGCGACCGCCAGGCACGAGGAGAAGCAGAACATGTGCTGCTCGGCCGGGCCCTTGCTGAGCCGGACCGGCGTCGGCAGCTTCTCCAGGTCGGAGGTGGCGCTGAACCGGGGCCGCAGCGCCGCCGTGGCGTGCAGCAGGTCGAAGATTTCCTTCCACTTCCCGGTCTCGAACGCCTCGGTGTACAGCGTGCTCAGCGTGGTGGACTCCTCCGCCGCGGCGGGCGCCACGCCCGCGGGCGTCCGCTCGGCCGGGCCCGACTGCCGGGCCGCGGCCAGTTCGGAGCGGAGCCGGGCGGCCAGATCGGCGGGCGTCTCGTGGTCGAAGACGAGCGTGGCGGGCAGCCTCAGCCCGGTGGCCGCGTTCAGCCGGTTGCGCAGCTCCACCGCGGTGAGCGAGTCGAAGCCTGAGTCCACGAACTCATGGGCCGGGCCGACGGCGGACGGGTCCGGGTGGCCGAGCACGGTGGCCACCTGGGCGCACACCAACTCCACCAGCACGGCGTCCTGTTCGTCCTCGGGCAGCGCGGCGAGCCGTTCCCGCAGCGCGGAGCCGCCGCCCGGCGAGCCACCGCGGGTGGTCGCGCCCGCCCGGCGCGCCGGTGTCCGCACCAGTCCGCGCAGCAGCAGCGGCACCGAGCCGGATCCGGCGCCCGCGCGCAGCGCCGCGAGGTCGATCCGCATCGGGATCAGCAGCGGGGTGTCCAGGGCGAGGGCGGTGTCGAGCAGTTCCATGCCCTGTTCGGAGGAGAGCGCGGCCACGCCCGAGCGGGCGGCCCCGGCCGTGTCCGCCGTCCCGGTCATCGTGCTGGTCCGCGCCCACAGCCCCCAGGCGAGGGAGTGGGCGGGCAGCCCCTGGGCCCGGCGGGCCTGGGCGAAGGCGTCGAGGAAGCCGTTGGCGGCCGCGTAGTTGCCCTGGCCCGCGCCACCGAGCACACCGGCTGCCGAGGAGAAGAGCACGAACGCGGCCAGGTCCAGCTCCCGGGTGGCCTCGTGGAGGTGGAGTGCGGCGTCGACCTTGGGCCGCAGCACCGTGTCCAGCCGCTCGGGGGTGAGCGAGGAGATCACCCCGTCGTCCAGCACCCCGGCGGTGTGGAACACCCCGGTGAGCGGATGGTCGGCGGGCACCTGGGCCACCAGGGCGGCCACGGCGTCCCGGTCGGCGGTGTCGCACGCCGCCACGGTCACGGTCGCGCCGAGCGCGGTCAGCTCCTCGCGCAGCCGCCCGGCCCCCTCGGCGGCCGGTCCCCGGCGGCTGGTCAGCAGCAGATGGCGGACGCCGTGGTGGGTCACCAAGTGGTGGGCGAGCAGCCCGCCGAGCGTACCGGTGGCGCCGGTGATCAGCACGGTGCCCTCGGGGTCCAGCGCACGGGTGGCGCCGGTGGCGCCCTGGGCGCGGGCGAGCCGCGGGGTGTGCGGCTGTCCGGCGCGCAGCGCGAGCTGCGGCTCCCCGGAGGGGAGGACCGCCGGGAGGGCCCGTGCGGACTCCTCGTGCTCATCGAGGTCGACGAGGGTGAACCGGTCGGGGTTCTCCGACTGCGCCGAGCGCACCAGGCCCCAGACGGCGGCGCCCGGCAGATCGGTGACCTCCGCGCCGGGCGCGGTGGCCACCGCGCCACGGGTGACGAACACCAGCCGGGAGTCGGCGAACCGCTCATCGGCCGACCAGTTCTGGGCCAGCTCCAGGGCGGTGCGCAGGGAGTCCCGTACCGCGTCGGCCGGTGCGCCGGGCCCGGCGGCGCAGGAGACCAGGACCGCCGCGGGGGCGGCCGTACCGGCGCCGACGGCCGCGCCCAGTGACTCCAGGTCCACATAGGACTCCAGGTGGACCCCGGCCGCGAAGAGGCTCTCGGTGACCTCAAGACCGTCGTCGCCGACCAGCGCGGCCCGGGTCAGCGGGGTGGGCCGGTCGGAGCCCGCGAGCGCGGGCCAGTCGAGCTGGAACAGCGACTCGCTGCTCGCGGCGCGGGCGCCGCTGAGCTGATCGCCGGTCATCTTCCGCAGCAGCAGGCCCTCGACGGTGGCCACCGGGCGGCCGGTGGGGTCGGCCACCGCGAGCGCCACGGTGTCCTCCCCGGCCGGGGAGATCCGCACCCGCACCTCGTCGGCCCCGGCGGCGTGCAGCGACACCCCGGTCCAGGAGAACGGCAGCCGCCCCTGCGCCGTCTCGGGGTCCTCCCCGGCGAAGAGGGTGCCGAGCGCGATGCCGTGCAGGGAGGCGTCGAGCAGGGCCGGGTGGATCCCGTACCCGGCGGCGGCCGCCCGCTGCTCCTGGGCCAGCCGCACCTCGGCGAACACCTCGTCGCCGCGCAGCCAGGCGGCGCGCAGGCCCCGGAAGGCCGGACCGTAGCCGAAGCCGCCCGCCGCGTACCGCTCGTACATGTCGCTGACGTCGAGTTCGGTGGCGTCCGCCGGAGGCCATGCGGTCAGCTCGGCGGGGGCACCCGGGGTGGCGGTGGCGAGCGTGCCGGTGGCGTGCGGGGTCCACGGCTCCCCGAACCCGGCGCCCTCGGGGCGGGAGTGGACGTTCAGCGGGCGGCGTCCGCTCTCGTCGGATTCGCCGACCGTCACCCGGAGGGTGAGCGCGCCACGCGCGGGGAGGATCAGCGGCGCCTGGAGGGTCAGCTCCTCGACCTGGTCGCAGCCGACCTGGTCACCGGCCTGGATCCCGAGCTCGAGGAACGCGGTGCCGGGGAAGAGGACCGTGCCGGAGACGGCGTGGTCGGCCAGCCAGGGCTGGGCGGCCAGGGACAGCCGCCCGGTGAGCACCAGGCCGTCGGTGTCGGCGAGTTCGACGGCGGCGCCCAGCAGCGGATGCCCGGCCGAGCCCAGCCCCGCCGAGGTCACATCGCCCGCCCGGTCCGAGCCGTCCAGCCAGTAGCGCTGCCGCTGGAAGGCGTACGTGGGCAGCTCGACCCGGTGGGCGCCACGGCCCGCGAACACCTGCTCCCAGTCCACCGTGCCACCGTGGGCGTGCACCCGGCCCACCCCGGCCAGCAGCGACTCGGCCTCGTCGCGGTCCTTGTGCAGCAGGGTGACGAACGCGGCGGCGTCGGGGTCGGCGACGCACTCCTGCCCCATCACGGACAGCACACCGGACGGGCCGACCTCCACATAGCGGGTCACGCCCTGGTCCTCGAGGAACCGCACCCCGTCCTGGAACCGCACCGGCTGCCGCACATGGCGCACCCAGTACTCGGGCGAGCACAGCTCCTCGGCCACCGCCTCGCCGGTCACATTGGACACCACCGCGATCCGGGGGGTGGTGTAGGTCAGTTCACCGGCGACCTTGGCGAACTCCTCCAGCACGGGGTCCATCAGCGGCGAGTGGGAGGCGACGCCGATCCGCAGCCGCTTGCTCTTGACGCCGACCGCGTCCGCGATCCGCAGGACGGCCTTCTCCTCACCGGAGATCACCGTGGCGGCCGGGCCGTTGACCGCGCCCAAGGACACCTGATCCTCCTCGCCCTCCAGATGGGGCAGCACCTCGGCCTCGGCGGTCTGCAGCGAGACCATCGCGCCTCCGGCGGGCAGCGCGTCCATCAGCCGGCCCCGGGCCGCCACCAGCGCACACGCGTCCTCCAGCGAGAACACGCCCGCCACATGGGCCGCCGCCAGCTCGCCGACCGAGTGGCCGACCAGGAAGTCCGCGGTCACGCCCCAGGACTCCAGCAGCCGGTACAGCGCCACCTCGACGGCGAAGAGACCGGTCTGGGTGTAGAGGGTCCGGTCGAGCAGCTCGGCGTCCTCGCCGAAGACCACGTCCCGCACCGCGTGCCCGACATGGCCGTCCAGGTGGCGGTCGAGCTCGGCGCAGACGGTGTCGAACGCGGCGGCGAAGACGGGGAAGGCGGTGTGCAGGGCGCGTCCCATGCCGAGCCGCTGTGCGCCCTGACCGGTGAACAGGAACGCCGTCCGGCCCGCACCGGCCACCGCGCCGGGAGTGACGCCGGAGGCCAACTGGTCCAGTTCGCCGAGCAGTTCGGCACGGTTCGATCCCACGACCACCGCGCGGTGGGCGAAGGCGGAGCGGGTGAGCGCCAGCGAGTAGCCGATGTCCACGGGGGACGGCTCGGGCGCGCCCGCCACGTAGGACCGCAGCCGCGCGGCCTGGGCCCGCAGGGCCTCCTCGGTCCGCCCCGACAGCGGCCACGGCACCAGGTCGGACACGGTGGCCGGCACGGCGGCGGGCACTGTGTCCGCGGGTGTCTCGTCCGCGGGTGCTTCGTCGGCGGGTGTCTCGTCGGCGGGTGTCTCGTCCGCGGTTTCCTCGGCGGGGGCCTGCTCCAGGATCACATGGGCGTTGGTGCCGCTGAAGCCGAAGGCGGACACCGCGGCACGGCGCGGCCGTTCGGCCTCCGGCTCGGGCCATGGCCGGGCCTCGGCCAGCAGCCGTACCGCGCCCGACTCCCAGTCCACGTTGGGCGTCGGCTCCTCCGCGTGCAGGGTCTTGGGCAGCACGCCGTGCCGCAGCGCCAGCACCGTCTTGATGACCCCGCCGACGCCCGCGGCGGCCTGGGTGTGGCCGATGTTGGACTTCAGCGAGCCGAGCCACAGCGGCCGGTCCTCGGGGCGGTCCTGGCCGTAGGTGGCGAGCAGCGCACCCGCCTCGATGGGGTCGCCGAGCGGGGTGCCGGTGCCGTGTGCCTCAACCGCGTCCACATCGGCCGCGGTCAGCCCGGCGTCGGCCAGCGCCTGCCGGATGACGCGCTGCTGGGAGGGGCCGTTGGGGGCCGTGAGCCCGCTGCTGGCGCCGTCCTGGTTGGTGGCGGAGCCCGTGACGACCGCGAGCACCTGGTGGCCGTTGCGCCGCGCGTCCGACAGCCGCTCCACGAGCAGCATGCCCACGCCCTCTCCCCAGCCGGTGCCGTCGGCGGACGCGGCGAACGCCTTGCAGCGGCCGTCGGACGCGAGCCCGCGCTGGCGGCTGAAGTCCACGAAGGCCACCGGCGTGGACATCACCATCGACCCGCCGACCAGGGCCAGGGAGCACTCCCCCCGGCGCAGCGCCTGCGCGGCGAGGTGCAGGGCCACCAGCGAGGACGAGCAGGCGGTGTCCACGGTGACCGCGGGCCCTTCGAGACCGAAGGTGTAGGCGATACGGCCGGAGGCGATGCTGCCGGAGCCACCGCTGCCCACGTACCCCTCGACATCGTCGGGCACCTGGCGCAGCCGGGTCGCGTAGTCCTGGTACATCACGCCCGCGAAGACGCCGGTGCGGCTGCCGCGCAGCGTGGCCGGGTCGACCCCGGCGCGCTCCATGGCCTCCCACGCGGTCTCCAGCAGCAGCCGCTGCTGCGGGTCCATGGCGAGGGCCTCGCGCGGGGAGATGCCGAAGAACGCGGGGTCGAAGTGGTCGGCGTCGGAGACGAAGCCGCCTTCCCTGGCGTAGCTCGTCCCCGGCCGGTCCGGGTCCGGGTCGTAGAGGGCCTCCAGGTCCCAGCCCCGGTCGGCGGGGAACTCGGTGACCGCGTCACGGCCGTTCGCCACCAGCTCCCACAGGTCCTCCGGCGAGGCCACGCCACCGGGATAACGGCAGGCCATCCCGACAATGGCGATGGGCTCGTGGTCCTTTGCCTCGGCCTCCTGGAGGCGCTGGCGAGTGCGGTGCAGATCCGTGGTCACTCGCTTGAGGTAGTCGCGGAGCTTTGCCTCGCTCACCGTTTACCGCCCATCTCTGTGAATTCCAACTCCGTGCACTACAGGCCGAGTTCGTTCTCGATGAAGTCGAAGATCTCGTCGTCCGAGGCGGCGTCGATGCGGCCGGCGACCACGTCCTCCGCGTCCTCCGGGCCCTGGCCGAGCCGCACCAGCAGGTCCTGCAGGCGCGAGGCGAGCGTGGTGCGCGCCTCGTCGTCGGCGGCGACCTTGGCCAGGTTGCTTTCCAGGGCGTCGAGTTCCGGGAAGGTCATCGACGCGGCGGTGAAGGCCTCCGGGGCGATTTCCGCTTCCAGGTACGCGGCGATCGCCGTGGAGGTGGGGTAGTCGAAGAGCAGGGTCACCGGCAGGCGCCGGCCGGTGGCCTTGCCGAGCTGGTTGCGGAGTTCGACCGCGGTGAGCGAGTCGAAGCCGAGGTCCAGCAGACCGCGCTCCGCCTCGACGGCCGCCACCGACTCGAAGCCCAGCACCCCGGCCACGGTGGTGCGGACCAGGTCCAGCAGGAACCGGCCGCGCTCGGCCTCCGGCAGGCTCGTCAGATGCTGTTTGAGCCCCTCGGGCCGCGCGGGCGCCGCCCCGGCTCCGGCGGCCGTCCGCCGGGTGGGCCTGGTGGCGGGCGCGGCCCTCACCAGCCCGCGCAGCAGCGCCGGTACGTCACCGGGCCGCGCCCCGAGCCCCGCGGCGTCGAGCCGCATCGGCAGCACGACGGCGGTGTCCACGGCGCGTGCGGCGTCGAAGAGCCCGGCGCCGTCCTCCGAGGAGAACGGGACGATGCCACCGCGCGCCAGCCGGTTCAGATCGGTGCCCGCCAGCTTGCCGGTCATCTCGCTGCGCTGGGCCCACAGCCCCCACGCGTGTGACTGGACGGGCCGGCCCTGGGCGCGGCAGTGCTGGGCGAAGGCGTCGAGGAAGGCGTTGGCCGCCGCGTAGTTGCTCTGGCCCATTCCGCCGAAGGTGCCGGCGATGGAGGAGAACAGGACGAGCGCGGACAGGTCCAGGTCGCGGGTCAGCTCGTGCAGGGTGAGCGCGGCGTCGACCTTGGGCCGCAGCACGGTGTCCAGCCGCTCGGGGGTGAGCGAGGAGACCACACCGTCGTCCAGGACGCCCGCCGTGTGCACGACGGCCGTCAGCGGATGTGCGGCGGGGACGGTGGCCAGCAGCGCGGCCAGCGCCTCCCGGTCGGCCACATCGCAGGCGGCGAGGGTGACCTTGGCGCCCAACTCGCCCAGCTCCGTGCGGAGTTCGGCCGCGCCCTCGGCGTCCGGGCCACGGCGGCTGGTGAGCAGCAGATGCCGCACTCCGCCCTCGGCCACCAGATGGCGGGCGATGACCCCGCCGATGGTTCCGGTGGCCCCGGTGACCAGCACCGTGCCCTCGGGGTCCCAGGCGGGCGGGGCGGTGTCGGGGACGGGGGTGGTGGCGAGCCTGGCCACCGCGATGTCACCCTGGCGGACGGCGAGTTGTGGCTCGTCCAGGGCGAGCGCGGTCGGCAGGGCGAGCGCCGACTCCTCGTGGGCGTCGGGGGCGACGAGCCCCGAACCGTGCGGGGGGTGCGCCAGCGCGGGGGCCCCCACGCCCCCGACCGCC
>NZ_JBHYVB010000020.1:58861-88879 GCF_042750115.1 Streptomyces sp. NPDC059455 | reverse complement strand
ATATCGACACAGCCGCGGCGGAGCCGCACATCGACACAGCCCCGCGCCCCTTCGGGGCGCCTCAGCGCGGCAGGAGCACCTTCCGGCGGTAGCCGGGGCGCTGTGACAGGTGTCGCGTGCCGTGACGATCCGCCGGGCAGGGCCTGATGTCGACGCGGTTTACGCGCGGGTCAGCCTGGCCGGGAGCGCGCCCGTGACGAGGGTGCTGAGGGCGGCGTCCAGGGTGGGGCCGAGGTACCAGTCCCCGGTGTGGTCGAGGCTGTAGACCCGTCCTTCCGCGTCGATGGTCAGCACCGCCTGCCCGTCGGCCTCCTCGCCCAGCGGGCTGACCTCGGTTTCCAGGGCCCGGCCCAGATCGCCGAGGGTGCGGGCGAGGTGGAGGCCGAGCAGGGGGTCGATACGGAACGGGGTCGGGGCGATCTCGCGGCCCGCGCCGGGCGGCTGGATGTGCAGCCCGCCGAACTCCGCCCATGCCTCGACCGCCGCCGGGAAGACGGCGTGCCGGTGGCCCGCGGGGGAGGTGTGGGCGCGCAGGGTGTCGGCCCAGACCTCGGCGCGCCGCATGTCCCAGTGGCCGGGCTGCCAGCCCGCCGCGCGCAGGGCGGCGTCGACGGCGACGGGGAAGCGGGTGACGTCCAAGCGGTCGATCGGCTGCCGGGCCGGGCGTGTCGGCTGCCGCGGGTCTCCCGGCGGGGCCTGGGCCGTCTGTGGTGCTTGTGGTGCTTGATGTGCCTGGTTCACGTGCTCTCACCCACCACCCGTACGCCGAAATGGGCCAGCAGCGCGGCGCAGGACAGACAGGGCGGGGCATAGCTGCCGTGCTGCGGGTCGCCCGCCTCCCGGATCCGGCGAGTGGTGAGTTTGGCCTGTTTGAGGGAGCGGCGGGCCTCACCCTGGGTGAGCGGTTTGCGGGAGGCGCGCTTGGATCGGCCGGCTTCGACGCTCGCCAGATGGCGGGAGAGCAGGATCACTTCGGGGCAGCGGCCGGTGAATCGTTCCCGCTGGCCGCTGGCGAGCGCGTCGAGGAATTCCCGCACCAGCGGATGGAGCGTCGGCGGCTGGTCGGCCTTGCCCCCGGTGCAGGTCAGCGTCTCGCCGCGGACGGACAGCGCGGCCGGGAGGGCGGGCTGGTTGCGGACGCGGCGGTGGTGGAGCGGCGGTGGGCCGGCGTCGGGGTCGACGCTGCTCCATCTCAGCCGGGGGTCGCCGGCCGCGGGGGTGGCGCCGTCGCCGCCTCCGTTGCTCTGCGTGATGTGCATGTGGTGGATCCCTCCCTGTGCAATCCCCCGGTTGCAATGATCAGATTGCCAAATCCCGCGGGCGCTGCGGTAGTCCGGGCCTGAACGACCTGGTGGGGAGCGAGAGGCCCCTGGGGGCGGGTGGCCGCCCGGTTCGGCCGGTTGCGTCACCGCATAGGCTGTGCCCAGTAGCCAGCATCAGCAGGGGGCAACCGCCATGACGACAGGTCGGCTCGGTCAGCATGCCGCGCCACCGAACACGGCCTACGCCGGGCAGGTCGTGCACTTCCCGGATCCGGTCCGGGCCGCTCGCCACCCCAAGGGTGTCCGCGTGGACGAAAACGGCTTTCCGGACTTCTCGCCGTATGCGCGCGCGGCCGCCGAAATCGCCGAGCCCCCGGAGGGGTTCGGCGTCGACGAGCTCCGGCTGACGGACTACGTCTCGGCGAACGCGGCGCTGCACGCCGCCGGCCACGAGCTGTGGAACGAGGCGTCGGCGGTGGCCACCCCGCACGGCTGGACCTGGCACCACGTCGTCGGCACCCGGCGCATGGAGCTGATACCGGTCGAGGTCAAGGCGCTGCTGCGGCACCACGGAGGGCTCGCCACGGCGCAGGTCGACCAGGAGAAGCGGGGCACCCGCCCGCTGCAGGAGACCCGGCCGATGCATGTGGGCCTGCCGCTGCGGGGCATCTCCGTCACCGAGGAGCAGGTGCTCGGCGTCGAGGAGGACCTCGGCTACCGGTTGCCCGACGCCTACCGCGCCTTCCTCAAGGCGGCGGGCGGCTGCGCGCCGGTCGGCACGGCGCTCGACCCGGAGCTGGGGCTGCTGATCGACCAGCCCTTCTTCACGGTGCGCGACGAGGCGGCGGTCAATGACCTCGTCTATATCAACAAGTGTCTGCGGGACCACTTCACCAAGGACTATCTGGGCGTCGGCTTCGTCCAGGGCGGGGTGATCGCGGTCAAGGTGAAGGGTGACGCGATCGGCTCGGTGTGGTTCTGTGCGTATGACGACGCGCGGGACCGTGACGGCTGGACGGTCCAGGAGCGGGTGGAGCGGCTGTTGCTGCCGTGCGGCGACGACTTCGACGCCTTCCTGCTCCGGCTGGCGGGCAATCCGCCGGAACTGGAGACCGTGGCGAACCTGATGGTGGACGGTGGATTCGCGTACGCCGTCCCGGTGGAGGGGTGAGCGCGATGGTGACCTTCGCACAGGCGCAGGAACGCGCGGAACTCTGGATCAACGGCGATGTGCCCGCCTATCAGCAGCGCGAGGCGCGGGTCCGGGAGTTCGACCTGGGCTTCGTGGTCTGGGCCGAGGACCGCCCGGACGGGCCGGTCTCGGGCCACGGGGCCGAGGGCACGCGGATGGTGATCGCCCGCGACAGCGGCGAGACCACGCTGTGGCCGGGGCTGCCGGTGGGCGAGGTGATCCGCCGTTACGAGGAGCGGTACGGCACGACCGACGGCTCCCGCGACGAGTCCACCACCGGACGACAGCAGCGCATCGACCTGAACGCGACGTCCTTCCTGCTCACTCCGCCGGAGTGGCTGCAGGAGGCGGCGGACGCGATGAGCAGCCGGTCCGAGGGGAGGCTGGACCTTCCCGAGCAGCGGGCGGGGGCGCAGCCGGGCGGGAGCGCGCCGGATGCCGCCGCCGGGTCCGCCGGGTCCGCTGGTTCCGCTTCTGGTTCCGCTTCGGTTCCGAGTCCTTCCGGGCCTCCTGCTCCGCCCGCTCCTTTGGCCGCTGGGTCCGCTTCAGCTCCCTTGCCGCCGGAGGACAACTGGCCGTCGGCCGGTGGGCCGGGGTCCGGGGCGCCGGGACACCGGGCCCCGGGCAGGGACGACTGGCCGTCGGACGGCGGGGCGCGGAGCGCAGGGCCGGGCGCGCCGCACAGCGCGCCGGGGGCTCCGCCCGCGCCCGTTCCGGGTGCGCCTGCTCACGGTGCGCCTGCTCACGGTGCGCCTGTTCCGGGTGCCCCCGGGGACCGGGGCGGGGCCGTGGACGACTGGCCGTCCGACGGTGTCGCGCGTCCGCTCGCGGGCGACCGGCCGCAGGACGGCCCGCCCGCGCCGGGTGCCCCTGCCGCGCCGGGTGCCCCGTCCGGCGGTGACGGCTGGCGGAACGCGCCGCAGCCGCCCCCGCCCGGTGGGGCCGGCCCGTGGGCCCCGCCCACGCCGGGCGCCGGTACGCCCTCCTCCGGGGGCCAGGCCGACAACGCGGCCGCGCCCGGCGCTACGCCGTGGGCCGGTACGGACATCAAGGGCGACGATGACGACGACCGCTCGGTCGCCCCGCCCGCCACGGTCTTCGCCCCGCCGCTCGCGGGCTCCGACGACGAGGACACCCCGGCGCCGGGCATACGGCCGGACGCCAAGACCGAGTTGATGTCCGGCGGAAGCGCGCTGCCGTCAACGGCCATCGCCCCGTCCCTCGACTTCCCGGGGCAGCAGGGCGGCCCCGGCGCCGGTCCGGGTGCCAATCGCAACGCGAGCGACATCGCGGACGCCGCCACCCGAAAGGCGGGCGGCGGTCCGACGCCTCCGCCGCCCGGTGCTCCGGGGACGCCGGGTGCGCCCGGTGCGCCTGGCGCCCGGCCGGGTGCGGACTCCACGCCTCCGCCGCCCGCGCCGTCCGGGCCCGGTGCCCCCGGCGCTCCGGCCGGAGGGTACGTACCGACGCAGCTGGTCTCGCAGCTCGACTCCGACAGCCTCGGCGGCGCCCCACAGCCTCCTGGCGCTCCTGGCGCTCCGGGCGCTCCTGGCGCTCCTGGTGTTCCTGGTGGGCAGGGTGGTGGGCAGACGCCGCCTCCGCCTGGTGCTCCGGGTACGCCCGGTGGCGGGGTGCACGCCGCCGCGACGATGCTCGCGGGTGGTCCGGGTGTGCCCGGCCAGACCCCGCCCCCCGGCACCCCGCATCCGCCCGGTGCTCCCGGCGCTCCGGGCCAGGGTGCCCCGTCCGGCCCGCAGCCGCCCGGCCCACCCGGTGTCCCTGGTGCGGGTGGTCCGCACACGCCGCCGCCCCCGCCGGGCGCGGCCGGGCCGCCGTACCCGGGCGGACCCGGTGCCCCTGGCGCGCCGGGTGGCCCCGGTATGCCTCCGCCCGCCGGCGCTCCCGTTCAGGGGATGGCGCCGCCTCCGGGCACGCCCGCGCCGGGGATGGCGCCGCAGCCCGGCTATGCGTATCCGCCGCCGCCCCCCGGTCAGCCGACCGTGGGACCGGGCTATATGGCGGTGCTGCGCTACCGCGCCCAGGACGGCTCGGAGCAGCAGCTGATCCGCCGTTCGGCGCCCGGGACCCCGCATCCGGAGTGGCAGATCCTGCATGAGCTGCGGGCGATGAACGTCCCGCCGCAGCAGGTGCTGGAGCTCCACACCGAGCTGGAGTCCTGTGATCTGCCCGGCGGCTACTGCGCCCGGATGATCCGGGAGAGCTGGCCGCAGGTGCGGATCAGCCACACCGCTCCGTACGGACGCGATCACGCCACCCGGCAGCAGGGCGTACGTCATCTGCTGGAGCACCAGGGCGAGCTGCACCAGGTGGCGGACGGACCGGCCCGTCCGGCGCCGAACCGGGTGCCGCTGCCGCACCCCAGCCAGGTGCAGCCGATCCCGCCGGTGCCGCCGGAGGGGCTGGCGCATGAGCTGGGCCAGGCGTTCGGGCCGCAGGGCATCGTCCGCTTCGACCAGCGCGCGGTGTCGCGGATGGGCGTTCCGGAGGTGGTGGCGCAGACGCTGGTATGGGCGGGGCTGCCGCTGGACTTCGGTCCGTTCTTCTGGGCGCAGGCCCACGCGGGCCGCCCGGTGCCGACGCTGGCGGAGCTGGCGGCGGAGCGCGGGGTGCAGTCCGCGCCGGACGCGGGTTCGTACCTGGTCATGGGCAATGACTTCGGCCGTCAGCTGTGTGTGCAGTACGGCACGGCGAACATCGTGGCGGTGCCGCTGGAGGCGACGCCCCAGCCGACCCCGCCGCAGTTCGTGAACACCGGGCTGCCGGAGTTCGTGCGGTGCATGGCGCTGCTGGGCCGGATGTGGCGGCTGCGGTACGGGCTGACGCCGGACCAGGCGGGCCGTTGGACCGTGGACTTCCAGGCGCAGCTCGCGGGTCTGGACCCGGCGGCGCTGTCCGCGCCGGACAACTGGTGGGCGGTGCTGCTGGAGCAGATGTGGGACGGCCTGCTGTAAGCCCGTTGTGAGCCCGCCCGCGCGGCCGTTGTGAGCCCGCCCGCGCGGCCCTGACCGCGCGCCACCGAACGAACCGCGCGACCGAAGAACGAATGGCGATCGAGGCGCCCGACCCCCGTGACGGGGGCGGGCGCCTCGTCGTTGTTGTCACCGGCGGCGCTCCCGGCCGCGGATATGGGCGGAGTGTCGCGTTATGGGGATGAGAGGCCATCTATAAAGATGTGCGCCGAAGCGCGTTGCATACCGGACAAAAGGGGTTCCAAGGATGGGCGCATCGGTGTCACGTCATGGCTTCACCATCGTCGGCGGACGGGGCCGTGGCTACCGTCCCGCGCAGGTCGACCACTATGTGGCCAGCCTGTCCGAAGCGCGGGACGCGGCGTGGGAGCGCGCCGCGCGCCTCACCGTGCTGGCCAATGAGCTGAGCGCCGAGGCGGAGCGGCTGCGCGAGGTGATCTCCCAGCTGGCCCCCCAGACCTATGAGTCCCTCGGCGACCGGGCCCAGCTGATCCTGATGGCGGCCGAGGAGGAGGTCGGCTGTCTGCGGGCGGCGGCCGAGGCGACGGCGCAGGAGGAGTGGGAGGCCGCGCAGGCCGTGGCCCGTACGGTGCGGGACGCCGCCCGCGACGAGGCCGAGCTGGTCCACGAGGCCGCCGAGGCGGCGGCGCGCGCCACCTTGGAGTCGGCCCAGGTGGATGTGGACGAGCTGCGGGCCGTCTCGCGCCAGGACGCCAAGGAGTGGCGGGCCCAGGCGCTGGCGGAGCTGAAGGAGATGCGGCAGCGCACCGCCGGGATCCTGGCCGAGCAGGAGCGGGAGCACGCCGAGCGGTGGGACGCGGCGGGCCGCGAACTGGCCGAGCGGGACAACGCGATGACGGCCCGGCTGGCCCAGCTGGAGGAGTACGCCCAGGCGGGGCTCGCCGACGCCAAGCGGGAGTACGGGATGGCCGAGCAGGCCGCGCGGCTGCGGCAGGAGGACGCGCAGGCGCAGGCGGCGGAGATCATCGCCCAGGCGCGGGCCCGGGAGGAGCGGCTGGCGCGGGAGACGGAGCGGACGCTGCGCGAGCATGTGGAGCGGCGCGAGGAGCTCAAGGCGCATCTGGAGCATGTGCGCGGCAGCCTGGCGGCGCTGACCGGCAAGCCGGTGGCGGAGGACGCGGCGGCGGCCCCGCACCACGAGTCCTGAACCCACCGCCCGGCACCGAGAAGCCGGCCGCTGACCGGCTGGCACCGATGGCCGCCGGGGGCCCAGGTGCCGACGGGCCACCGAGGGGCCACCGAGGGGCCCATGCACCGGCGGGCTATCGAGGGACCAGGTGCCGACGAGCCGCCGCCGGCCCGCGTCCGGCCCGCGCACCCGCAGGCCGCGGCCGCAGCCGCCCGCCGTTCAGGCTTCCGCGTCCGCCTCCGCGTCCGCCTCCGCCTCCGCCTCCGTCTCCGTACGGACCGGAAAGCGGCGCGGGGCGAGGAACACCAGGGCCAGCAGCGCCAGCAGTGCCGCCGTGGCCGAGCCCAGGTAGACGTGGTCGACGGCCGTGTCCACGGCCCGTCGCAGATAGTCGGCCGCCTGGTCGGTGAGGGCGCCGGGGTGCTCCAGGGCGCGTGAGACCGAGTCCAGGTCGTCGGGCAGCCCGGGCCGGATGGCGTCGGGCGCCTCGGTGAGCCGGGAGGCCAGCGTCGCGTTGGCGACGGCGCCGAAGAGGGCCGCCCCGACGCTCTGGCCGACCTGGCGGCAGAAGAGGATCGAGGCGGTGGCGGTGCCGCGCTCGGCCCATCCGACGGACGACTGCACCCCGATGATCAGCGGTAGCTGGAAGAGTCCGAGCGCGCCCCCGAGCAGCAGCATGATCAGCGCGGGTTGCCAGGCGGCGCCCGGGTAGGGGAGGAGCGGGAAGGTGGCCAGGACCAGCGTGGCGGCCGTCATCCCGGTGATGGCGCAGCGCCGGAAGCCGACGCGGTTGTAGACGCGGCTGCTGAGCGCGGCCGCGATCGGCCAGCTCAGCGTCATCGTGGACAGTACGAACCCGGCCGGTATCGGTCCGAGCCCCAGCACCGACTGGGCGTAGGTGGGCAGGAAGACGGTCGGGGCGATCATCAGCAGGCCGAGCGCGGCGAAGGCGATGTTGACCGCCGAGATGGTGCGGCGGTGCCAGACCCAGCCGGGGATGATCGGTTCGGCGGCGTGCCGTTCGATCCATACGGTGGCCGCGGCGCACACCGCGGCGCCGCCGAGCATGGTGAGCGAGGGCGCGGACAGCCAGCTCCAGGCCACTCCGCCCTGGACGAGGGCGGTCAGCAGCAGCCCGCCGCTGAGGAACACGCCGAGCGCCCCGGCCCAGTCGACCCGGGGGCGGCTCTCCCGGTGCCGCCGTGGTTCGTTCAGATGGCGGGCGATCAGGATGAACGCCAGGGCGCCGACCGGCAGATTGATGAGGAAGATCCACCGCCAGTCGGCGTATCCGGCGAGCATTCCGCCGATCGCGGGGCCGGCCACGGAGGAGAGCGCCCACACCGAGGAGAGCCTGGCCTGGATCTTCGGGCGCTCCTTGAGCGGGTAGAGGTCGGCGGCGACGACCTGGATGGTGCCCTGGAGCGCCCCGCCGCCCAGCCCCTGGACGACCCGGAAGGCGATGAGGGAGGCCATGTTCCAGGCCCCGGCGCACAGCAGCGAGCCGATGACGAAGAGCACGACGCCGGCGAGCAGGATGGGCTTGCGGCCGAAGGTGTCGGAGAGCTTTCCGTACAGCGGCAGGGAGACGGTGACGGCGAGCAGATAGCCGGAGAAGAGCCAGGAGAAGACGGAGAAGCCGCCGAGGTCGCCGACGATCTGCGGGACGGCGGTGGAGATGATGGTCGAGTCCAGCGCGGCCAGCGACATGCCGAGCATCAGGGCGGCGACGACGGGGCGGCGGTGGCTGGGGGTGGGGGTCTGGGAGTGGAGCTGGGATGCGGGGGGCCTGGGGTCCGCGTCCATCGGCCGTCGTGCGGTGCCGCCCACGGTGGCGCGCTCCCTCCGCCGGTACGCGCCGGCACGTATCCCTGTTGTTCGTACGACGGACTCGCGTGCGCACGATTCTTGTACGACCCACGATTCCATGCCGGAGCAGGCTCGCGGAAGAACGCATCCGGGCTGTCCAGACGGCCCGGGTTGAGCCTGACGTGGCGGGAGGGTGCAGCATCGACCCCGAGTCCGGGGTCAGACCCAGGACTCACTCCCCTAGGGGATGCCCACCCTGTACTCCTACTCCCGGTTCGTCCGGGCGGATGAGGAGCCTGTCGTCCCCACTTCATAAGGTTGCTACGGGCTGCGCGACCGAGGGGGTGGGGCTAGCCCTACCGCTAAGAGGGAGTCATTCCCCATCGCGGAGGTTCCCGGATCGCGGCAGTCTTATTGCGGCGATCGCGGAACAGAGATCGCCGATCGGACATCGAAGGAGAAAGACCGTGACAACGGCTGTATCGATTCCCAGGACCGGGGGCAGCGGAGGACATACGGCCGTCGCCGCCCGAGCACGTCAGGTCGTCAAGGCGTACGGCTCCGGGGAGACCCGGGTGGTCGCGCTGGACCATGTGGACGTGGACATCGCGCGGGGGCAGTACACCGCGATCATGGGCCCGTCCGGCTCCGGCAAGTCGACCCTGATGCACTGCCTGGCCGGTCTGGACACCGTCAGCTCCGGGCAGATCTTCATCGATGAGACCGAGATCACCAAGCTGAAGGACAAGAAGCTCACCAAGCTGCGCCGGGATCGGATCGGCTTCATCTTCCAGGCGTTCAACCTGCTGCCCACGCTCAGCGCGATCGAGAACATCACGCTGCCGATGGACATCGCGGGCCGCAAGCCCGACCGGGCCTGGATGGACCGGGTGGTGGAGACCGTGGGTCTGTCCGGCCGGCTCAAGCACCGTCCGAACCAGCTCTCCGGCGGTCAGCAGCAGCGCGTCGCCGTGGCCCGCGCCCTCGCCGCCCGCCCCGAGATCATCTTCGGTGACGAGCCGACCGGAAACCTGGACTCGCGGGCCGGTGCCGAGGTGCTGGGCTTCCTCAAGCGGTCGGTGGACGAGCTGGGCCAGACCATCGTGATGGTCACCCATGACCCGGTCGCCGCCTCCTACGCCAACCGGGTGCTGTACCTGGCCGACGGCCGGATCGTCGACGAGATGTACAACCCGACGGCCGATCTGGTCCTGGAGCGCATGAAGCACTTCGACGCGCGAGGACGGACGTCATGACCGTCCTCAAGACCTCACTGCGCAACTTCGTCGCCCACAAGGGGCGGATGGCGCTGTCCGCGATCGCCGTGCTGCTTTCGGTGGCGTTCGTCTGCGGCACGCTCGTCTTCACCGACACCACCAACGCCACGTTCGACAAGCTCTTCGCGAGCACGGCCTCCGATGTCACGGTCAGCCCCAAGGGTGTCAGCGACAAGGACACCCGGCAGGGCCGGATCCGTACCCTGCCCGGTTCGGAGCTGGCGCGGCTGAAGCAGGTGGACGGCGTCAAGTCGGTGCTGGGCGACGTCACCAGCCAGTCGATCACCGCCGCCGACCGCGACGACAACAGCATCGGCGCGGACACCGGCGCCCCGACCATCGGCACCAACTGGGACCCGACCGAGAAGCGCTCGGTCGAGATCACCTCCGGCCACGCGCCACGCGGCCCGACCGAGATCATGGTCGACGCCGACACCGCCAAGAACAAGAAGCTGAAGCTGGGCGACGAGGTGCGGATCATCGCCATCCCGGGCGAGTTCCGCGCGAAGATCGTCGGCATTGCCACGTTCCAGGTGACCAACCCCGGCGCCACGCTGATCTACATGGACACCGACACCGCGCAGCGCAAGCTGCTCGGCGCCCCCGGGGTCTACTCCAGCTACTCGCTCACCGCCCAGGCGGGCGTCAGCCACGACCAGCTGAAGAAGAACGTCCTCGCGGACCTCGGCACCGGGGTCAAGGTGCAGACGAAGGCCGAGTCCAGCAAGGAGGCCGAGAACGACATCGGCTCGTTCCTGGACGTGATGAAGTACGCGATGCTCGGCTTCGCCGGGATCGCCGTCCTGGTCGGCATCTTCCTGATCGTCAACACCTTCTCGATGCTGGTCGCCCAGCGCACCCGTGAGATCGGCCTGATGCGGGCCATCGGCTCCAGCCGGAAGCAGATCAACCGGTCGGTGCTGATCGAGGCGCTGCTGCTCGGCGTCATCGGCTCGATCCTCGGTGTCCTCGGCGGCGTCGGCCTCGCGGTCGGCCTGATGAAGATCATGGGCAGCGCGGGGCTCCACCTGAGCACCGACCAGCTGACGGTGAAGGCCACCACGCCCATCGTGGGCATCGGTATCGGCGTCGTCGTCACCGTCATCGCGGCGTACATCCCCGCCCGCCGGGCCGGGAAGATCTCCCCGATGGCGGCCCTGCGCGACGCGGGCACCCCGGCGGACAGCAGGGCCGGATGGATCCGCGGCGCGATCGGCACCCTGCTCACCGCGGGCGGCGCGGCCTCCCTGGTGGTCGCGGGGAACGCGGACAAGGCGGTCGACGGCTCGATGTTCCTGGGCCTCGGCGTGGTGCTGACGCTCATCGGCTTCATCGTCATCGGCCCGCTGCTGGCCGGTCTGGTGGTCCGGGTACTGGCCACCGTCGTCCTGCGGATCTTCGGCCCGGTCGGCCGGCTGGCCGAGCGCAACGCGCTGCGCAACCCGCGGCGCACCGGCGCCACCGGCGCGGCCCTGATGATCGGCCTGGCGCTGGTCGCCTGTCTGTCGGTGGTGGGCTCCTCGATGGTCGCCTCGGCCACCGACGAACTGGACAAGTCGGTGGGCGCGGACTTCATCATCCAGTCCGACACCGGCCAGCCGATCACCAAGGGGATCGCGGACGCGGTGCGCCAGGCCAAGGGCCTGAAGCACATCAGCGAGGCCAAGGACATCGAGGGCACCAAGCTCACCCTGCCCGACGGCAAGACGGTCACCAAGGACCTCTCGGCCGCAAGCCCGACGTACGCCGACGACCTGCGCACCCCGGTCGTCGAGGGCGACCTGTCCGCCGCGTACGGCAAGGACGCCATGTCGGTGCCCGAGGGCTTCGCCAAGGACCACAAGGTGAAGAAGGGCGACACCCTCACCGTCGCCTTCAAGGAGGGCCGCACCGCCAAGCTGACCGTCGCCGCGATCACCTCGGACGACGTCAGCCTCGACAAGGGCGCGCTGTACCTCAACATCGCCACCGTCGAGAATTATGTGCCCGCCAAGCTGATCCCGGCGGACGTCATGATGCTGGCGCAGGCCAAGGACGGCCAGGAGAAGCAGGCGTACGCCTCGCTCAAGTCCCAGCTGCACCACTACCCGTCGGTGAAGGTGCGCGACCAGACCGACTACAAGAAGGAGGTCAAGGACCAGGTCGGTCAGCTGCTCAACCTGGTCTACGGCCTGCTGGCGCTCGCGATCATCGTCGCCGTCCTCGGCGTGGTGAACACCCTGGCCCTCTCGGTCGTCGAGCGGACCCGCGAGATCGGCCTGATGCGCGCCATCGGCGTCTCCCGCCGCCAGATGCGCCGCATGATCCGCCTGGAGTCCGTGGTCATCGCCCTCTTCGGGGCCCTGCTGGGCCTCGGGCTCGGCATGGGCTGGGGCACCACGGCCCAGAAGCTGCTGGCGCTCGAGGGTCTGAAGACCCTGGAGATCCCGTGGCCGACGATCATCACGGTCTTCATCGGCTCCGCCGTCGTGGGCCTGATCGCGGCCCTGGTCCCGGCCTTCCGGGCGGCGCGGATGAACGTCCTGAACGCGATCGCCACGGAATAGCAGAGCCAACGGGGGAAATGAGGCCCGCTGCCCCTCCACGGAGGGAGGGGCAGAAGGGCGACCGGCCCGGTGTGCGACGGGGGAGCGCACCGGGCCGGTCGGGTGTTCCGATGTGAAACTGCGAGAATCGAGGCCGACTTCGTGGAGACAGGCGCTCGGGTCAGCCTATCGGGTCAGTGATCTGCGCGGTGTCCCTTGTGCCGTCGGGGTTGGTCCACTGACAGATCGCCCCGACGACATTGATCGGGATGACTATGCCTCCAGAGGCCCGGCATTCGGCCTTGGTGAGCGGAGGGCGCGGGGCGGCCTGGGCCGTTCCGCCGATTCCCAGCGTGAGGGCGAGGCCCCCGAGGGTGGTTGCCGCGGCTAACGCAAGGCGACGAGAGCGCATATCGGTACACTCCGATCCGGTGGACTTTCCACCTCAACGAGAAAACTAACCGGACGAACTCGAGGAATTCACTAGAGCTGTGACCGCGCGGTTCGGATGAGGGGACGTCGGCGTATTCCGGTACGGCAAAACCGCCGCCCGGGTGGGCCCGCAGAATTCCGGCGCGATGTCAATGTATTCGTCGCCGATGGCCGATTCTCTGTCGCGCGGCTACTGGTCCCGTGGATCAGGCGGTGCTGGCCACCAAGTTCGGGTTCGCCAACCGGCTGGGGGAGCCGACCGCGATCCGGGGGGACGCCGGGTACGTCCGCCAGGCGTGCGACGCCTGGCTGCGGCGGCTCGGCGTCGATCACATCGACCTCTACTACCAGCACCGCGTCGATCCCGACGTCCCCATCGAGGAGACCGTCGGCGGGTACCGGCGATCTGGTGAGCCGGGGCGGCGGCGTCGATCGCGGACAGCTCCTCGGGGGACAGCTCGAGGGTGGCGGCGGCCAGGTTCTCCTCCAGGTACTTCTGGCGCCGGGTGCCCGGGATGGGGACCACGTCGTCGCCGCAGTGCTGCACCCAGGCGAGGGCGAGCCGGCCCGCGGTGACGCCCTTCGCGGCGGCCAGTTCGTTCAGCTGACCGATGAGTGTCGGAGTGGGCCGGGGTCTTAGGAGGTGAACGCACCACTCCAAGGGAGATCACCATGACCGAGACCGCGAAAGGCGCCCGTTTCACCGAGGTGGGCCGGGTCGCCGTCACCGTTGCCGATCAGGACCGGGCGCTGGAGTTCTATGTGGGCACGCTCGGCTTCGAGAAGCGTGCCGACATCCCCTTCGGCGACGGCCACCGCTGGATAGAGGTGGCCCCGGCGGGCGCCCCGACCGGGATCGCGCTGGTTCTGCCGCGCGAGGGCGGGCAGGGGCCGGGCTATGACACCGGCGTCATCCTCACCTCGGAGGACATCGACGCCGACCACTCGGCGCTGCGCGAGCGCGGCGTCGACACCGACCCGGAGGTTCAGCGCTGGGGCGCCCCGGTGCCGCCGATGTTCAGCTTCCGGGACGCGGACGGCAACGCGGTGATGGTCGTCGAGAACGGCTGACCCCGCCGGTCACCGGCGAAGAGCCGGTCCGCGGACGGGGGCGGACCGGCTCTTCGGTGTGGTGACGACGTATGGCCGCCGATGTGCGCGGCGCGGGCGCGGAGCAGGCCGGACGGTGAGGGCGACGGCGGTCGCGGTCAGCCTCCGTGCGCCGTGAGGGCGTAGCCCTCCGGGCCGATGAAGGTGAACGTGCGGCCGAAGGGGCTGTCCTGCGGCGGGCTGAGGATGGGCACCCCGGCGGCCGTGAGCTGGTCGTGCAGCGCCTGGGCGTCCGCGGTGCGGAACCACAGGGCCACCCCGAGGCCGGGCCGTGCGACGTCGTCGAGGTCCACGCCCGGCAGCGGCTCGCGGACGGCGAACGGGATCGGCTCGGCGGTGAACACCACCGCGCCGGGCGGCGAGGCCGGTGCGCGCCGCAGCCCTAGATGGGTTTCGCAGAAGGCGGCGGCCGCCTCGACATCGCGTACCTGGAGGGCGATGAAGTCGGGGCCGTCGATGGTGGCGGGCATGGGTCCTCCGCGGTTGTTGGCTGAGCCAGTGAGGTTCGATGTCAGGACTTTGACATTGATGGACTGTACGCATGCCCTCTCCGCATGTCAAAATCCTGACATGGAAGACCGGACTCCCGTCGCCCCGCCGCACCCCGCCGACGACATCACCGAGCATGTGGGCTACCGCCTCAAACGCGCCGCCGCGGCGCTGCGCGGCGCCATGGACAAGGCGCTGCGTGAGTGCGGGCTGACGGTGCCGCAGTACTCGTGCCTGGAACTCCTCGACCAGCGACCCGGCCTGTCCAACGCCGAGCTCGCCCGTGGCACGTTCGTCACCCGGCAGTCCATGAACGTCGTCCTCCGCGGCCTCCAGGACGCGGACCTGATCTCCCGGCCCGCCACCACCGACCACGGCCGCGCGCTCCCCGCCCACCTCACCGAGCACGGCCGCGAACGGCTCGACGCGGCCCGGTCCGCCGTCTACGCCATCGAACGGACGATGGTCGACGCCCTTCCGCAGCGGCGTCTGGCCGCCCTCCTCGCCGACCTCGACCGCATGGCGGAAGCCCTCGGCGGCTGACCGGCGTGCGCTCACAAGCGGTGCCCGTACGCCGGGTCGCAGGTGATCCAGCCCTGTCGCTGCCACCAGCCGATCGCCTTCCGGGCGATGGAACGACTGCTACCGCTATCCGCTATACCGCCGGCCCTCGCGCCGACCGCAGACCTGAGCGTTACGCCCCGGCCCGTCCCGGCGATGAGCATGAGCGCGTCATCATCGGCCATTCGTCCGCACATCCGTCTCCGCTGCCGTAGGGGCCTTTCGTCGGCTGCTGAGAAACGTGGCGATCGGCAGGGCTGCTGCCAGGCCGCTGAGCAGGATGGCGGCGAGCGCTCCGAGGATGGCGGGCTGGTCGTTGAAGGCGATACCGATCGCGGCCAGCGCGGGACCGGCATTGCGCACCGACGCGACACCGCCCATGGTGGTGCGCCGCACGGGCGGACCCGTGGCCAGCAGCGTTCCTACGGCGAAGGCAATGGCCGAGAGCAGGAACCCGGCGAGGAGCGCGAGGGAGCCGAGGAGCGCGACGACGCCCTGCCAGTTGCCGAGCAGCATGCCCGTCAGCACGACCAGGAACGTGACGTTGGAGACTGCCGCCGCCGGGGGGTGCCACGACCGTGCGGTGGGCTCGGCGTAGCGGCGTATCAGCAGGCCGATGGCGAAAGGTACGAGTTGCAGCAGGGCCACGGTCCGCACCAGTGCTCCCACGTCGAGGGAGACGTTGGTGCCTACGTCGGCGGCGGTCAGGAGGCCGCCCGCGGTGGGGGCGAAGGTGATGCTGCCGACGGAGGCGAGCAGCACCTGCATCGCTGCGCCGCCGACGACGTCACCGCTCTGCACCATGGCGAGTTTCGCCCCGAAGGGGCCGCCCGCGGAGGAGGCGACCAGGATGAGCGCGATGAAGGCGGCGGAGGGGAGGCTGAACAGCGCACCGATGCCCCAGCCGAGCAGCGGGACGACCACCATGTTGGCGATCAGCGCCAGCAGCAGGAGGGGGACGTTGGTGAAGATCCCGCGCAGTGCCGAGACCGTGGCGCCCAGTCCGGCGGCGAACATAGTGGCCGCGATGAAGATGACGGTGACTGCGTTGAGCACCAGGTGCAGGGTCTCCATCGGCTTCCCCTCGGGCGGCGGAGCGCGTGGGGACGGCGACGGGGCGTCCGTCGCCGCGCTGTCAGTCGTGAAGGCCGCCGAGCCAGCGCAGGGCGGTCAGGCTCGGCAGGAAGCAGTACTCGCCTCCTCGGGTGACGACGAACCGCGGCAGTGGGGCGAGGCGTCGGCGTAGCGGCCGCCGGGGAATGGTGAAGTCGGTGGAGCCGTCGCGGGATCCGGTCACGGGGTCCTGGGCGTTGTTCGCGCCGAAGAAGACGCCGTCGTTCATCCACTGCGACTGGACGAACTCGAACTGCCGCCCCGGATGCGCGCCGATGAACGCGAACATGAGGCCGCGGTCGACTCCGTCGTCCTCCAGTACCCCCTCGGGCAGCGGCGGACCGTAGACGGTGCCGCGGCGGATCATGCGGTGTAGTCGCACCTCTCCTGCCACCGCGGCGTCACGGGGGTTGGCACGGCGGATGTGGCAGCCGCCGGGCGTCTTGAATCCCGCCGGATCGTCGCTCTCGTACAGAAAGGTATTACGGCGGTGCGGGTCCGCTCCGAGCGCGGGCTCGTCGTGGCGCGGAGCCAGTGCCAGGGGAGCGCCGCTGCGCCAGCGCCCCATGATCTTCGCGGCGATCAGCTCCTCGTCCTGGGGTCCGGTGGAGTTTTCCTTCAAATAGCGGCGGAACTCGGCGACCTTCTGATGGAGCTTACGGAAGACCGCGTAACTGCCGTTGCGTCCCAGGACGGTGGGCTGGGGGATCTGGATGCCGCCGATCTCGTCCCGGTAGCCCAGGACGAACTCACCGGCCTTCAGCTCCACCTCCAACTGGTTGGATCCCGGTATGCCGCTGCCTTCGACGGCCGGATGGCTGACCCCGTCGCGATAGCCGAAATGCTCGGACTCGGTGGGCAGCGCGTAGCAGTCCTGACGCCATATCGCCGTCACGCCGGGCAGTCGGTCGTAGGCGGGGCGGGCCCGGTCGACGGCCGCCTCCAAGTGCACGGCGTCGGGTGCGACGGCTGTGAGCACCACATGGACGTCGTGGCTGCCCAGCGGCGCCTCCCAGCGCTCCGGGCCGCTCCCGCCCACATCGCCCAGCGCTTTGGCGCGGGCCGCCATCCCCTGCCGGAACTCCCAGGCGAACGTGTCCAGCCAGGCGCGCGGCACTCCCAGCGCCTCCAGGCCGCAGCAGGTGACGGCCACGCTCACCCACGTCTCTCCGAGTGGGCTGACGGAGTCCGCCGCGGAGGTCACCGCCGTACTCGCGCGCCGCATCAACTCCCGCCCATCACCCTGGTCGTCGATGCGGAAGGCGAGGTAGGTCGCCGCGTAAGGCGTCGGCCGAGGACTGAGAACCCCACGCTGGATGTCGTCGAGTTCCAACGCGACGTCCGTGTGCACGCTCACGGTTGACCTCCCCGCTGCCCTACGTGGAGACGAGGTTGCGCCAGAAGTTCCGCAGGCTGTCGTCCCCGCCGAACAGCGAGCTGAAGATCGTCGAGTCCGCCAGCAGCAGATCGGCCGCGCGGTCACCGCTGGGCGGCACCCACAGGAACATGTTGAACTCGGTGTTGCCGGCCTCGGTGAACGGATGCGGCCGGGACAGGTCGATCGGCTGCCTGGCCAGCACACGGATGGCGTCCGGGGCGTCGGTCGTCACGTCGTAGTGCGGCAGGTGCATGTGGAAGTTGAAGTTCGTCACCCCGTCCAGCCAGCCCTTCGGATCCAGGTCCCGGACCGTGGACAGAGGGGCGATCTGGTCGCCCTCGCGTGTCGCCGGGCGCAGTCCGTACCGGTTCATGACCGGCACTCCGAGGCCCTGCATCAGGTCCCTGACATAGGTGGCGAACCGCTGCTGCCGGGGCACCAGGGGATCGCCGTGGTGGCGGTATTCCATCTCCCGGACCTTCAGGTCGTCCGAGGCGCCGACGTCATGGTGTGGGCCGAGGACGAGGCAGGCGTCCTCCCGGCTGAGGAACGCCCGCAGGGCCTCGATCTCCCCGGGCTGGGCCTCCTGCTCCGTGACCGCGTGGTCCAGCCCGAACACGAACAGCACATCCGTGTCGCCAAGCACCCGCTCATCGAGCGGTGTGAAGAAACCCGCCTGGTCGATGCGCTGGTACACCGGTACGGGATGCCCCGTGACCTCCTCGACGTAGTCCTGGAACGGCACCCAGGCCCAGAAGAACAGCTCCAGTGACCCGGCGATGCCCTGCTGGAACCGGTACGGGTCCGACCACTTCGGGTCCTCGTACGCGGGCCATGCCACCCGCCTGACCTCGGTCATCGTGGAGAAGCGGTTGTCCAGCTCGGCCGCGTTGCGACCGGCCTCGGCCGGATAGCTCCACGAGACATAGATACTCACTCGCCGCCCGCCAGGGGTGTACTCCCGCGGAATGTGCCGCTGGTTGTACGTGCGCGCGGTCCTGACCTTGCTCATTTCCATCGTCTCACTGCGTCCGAGTCTCACTGCGTCCGCGTCTCACTGCATCTGGTCGAGCATCTCCGACAGGGCGCCCTTGATCCGCAAAGCCTTCTTGATCTCGTCCGCCGTCACGTACGGATACTCTCCGTACTCAATGAAGCTCGGACAGTGGTGTTCCCGTACGAAGCGTACGAACCCCTCGGGGTTCGACTGCCAGTCCTCGGGAAACCCTTCGAGGTTCTCGAATACGGTGCTCGCGCCGACCTTTGTGAAGAGGGCGACCGCGTCCTCGGTGTACTTGTCGAAGTCGGTGTCGAAGATGCCCTGGTACATGAAGCGCGTGTCGTCGTCGAAGAGAACCCAGCGCAGGTAGTGCAGCTTCAGCGGCGCCAGCAGGTACGGATCTTCCTCCAGTGCCTGGACCAGGGTCTGACCGTGCGCACGCACCGCCTCGGCCCGCCCCGGCTTGATCCGCGCGATGATGGTGAATCCGTAGCAGGCCGGGGTCCTGGGGAAAATGGGACCGTACTTCCCCTGCTCAAGATGATCGGTCTCCTTGGGTATGGCGACCATCTGCGGCTTGATCTCCATGTCCGCTCCTCCGTATTCCACAGGGCGGAACCCATTACCAGTGTGGCACTTGGACGGCTGGGCGCGCCCCCTGAGTGGGGCCGTCACCGGGTACGCCCAGCTCCGGGGCTTCAGTCGCTTGCGGCGGTTCTCGTGGCGAGGCGGTCGAGGGTGCCCGCCTTGGCGGCACGTATGAAACCGCCGAAGGCGGTGGGACTGGTGGTGAGGGTGGTGTCGGGTGCGTCGCTCTCGCGTAGCTGGAGGGCGCCGTCGCGGTTGTTGCGTACGTATACGCAGTTGGCCGCGTTCGGGCTGTACGAGGACTTGCGCCAGATGTGGGCGTTGGGCACGCCGACTCCTTGATCAGAGGTTGCGTGCGATCCGGCGGATCGCGTCGCGGGATTCCACCGGGTTGAGGGTGGACGCTTCCATCCGGTCCACGATGTCCCGGTAGCGGACCAGTTGAGGCTGGGTATCCAGGAATTCAGAGCCATGGTCCGCGTCGAGATGAACGGTGTCCAGGCGTGGTACTTCTCCGCCGAAGTAGACGATGCCCTGTCCCGAGATGGGGAAGATGCCGGTGCCGAACGGAATCACCTTCAGGGTGATGTTTTCCCGCTCGCTCATCTTGATCAGGTATTCGAGCTGAGCCTGGGCCACCACCGGACCGCCGAACCCCATGCGCAGCGCGGCCTCGTGGACGACCGCTGTCAGGGGTGTCGGATGCTCTCCGTAGAGCACGGCCTGGCGTTTGATCCGGTAGGAGACGCGGTGCTCCACCTCGTGTAGGGCCAGCGCGGGCAAGGCGTCGCTGATCAGGGCACGGGCGTGTTCCGTGGTCTGGAGCACTCCGGGCATGTGGAAGACGGAGACGATCCGCATGTACGTCGCGTGGTGCTCCAGCTCGGCGAGATCGAGCATTCCCGCTGGCAGCATCTCGCGGTACTCCTCCCACCAGCCCCGCGTCCGGCCGCCCGTCATGCCTGTGAGTGCTTCGATCAGCGCCTCGTCGGTGCATCCGTAAAGGCGGGCCAGGGCTCGCACCCGGTCGGCGCTCACCGCGTAGCCGCCTGCCTCGATGTTGCTGATGCGCGACTGGGTGGCGCCGAACAGCTCGCCCGCATGAGTGGCGGACAGCTCCGCGTTCTCGCGGAGGCGGCGCAGCTCCGCGCCGAGGCGCCGTTGCCGCACGGTGGGCGGGAGTTTGGTCCGGGCCATCGTGCTGTCTCTCCTTGTGTGCGCGTGTATCACCCGATCGGGTGGGGTTGGAATGAAAAGAAGTCGGGTGATGGACTGTAGCTCAACACGGTGGTTACCGTGTAAATCACCTGCTGGGACGGGGCGTTGCCCCGATGCGACGTGAGTTCCCGGCTCAACCCCACCTCCTGACGGGAGACTTCCATGGTCACCGTAGCCCCGGACCAGTCCGCCTCTGAGCCGTTCGATTTCGATCAGGAAGTGCGCGCACTCGTCCTAGACACCGCACCCCGACTCTTCGCCGTCGTCCAGGTATTCGCCCTGGACGACGGCTGGCGGGATGCCGAGGTCGCGGCGTGGGGGACGGCGTACGAGGACGGGCGGGTGGACGTGACCAGCGTCGACGGGCTGCGGCGGCTCAGCCTGGCCTCGCCCGCCCGGGCGACCTGGTACTTCGCGCGGCGGGACGGCGTCACCGCCCGGTTGGTGTGGCTCATGCCGTCCCGCGCCGCCACGTTCGACCCGGCCGAGGCGGCCTGACCGGCGGCCACCGGTCTCACCGGCGCGTTGTCAGTCGCTCCTGTTAGAACTGTTGCTCACATCGCCCCCTGACACGCCGCACGGCAGGAGCAGCCCGCATGAGAACCCACGACGATCACCTTGAGGAGCTGTACGGCCTCCCGGCTTTCACGTTTCCCGCGCCCGGCGAGACAGCAACCCTGCCCGAACCCGACGCCGTGGCCTGGCGGATCGGCTATAAGAGGTGGGAATCCGAGGAGAGTTGGGTGGAGACCTTCGGCCGCTTCTGTGCCGAGGTCGACATCACGCGGGTCCGCGCTCTGATCGTCGGCATCTGGGGCGATGTGGAAGACACCGATCCGTCCGAGGTCATCGAAGCGCTGTTGGCCGTGCGCGACCGGCTGCCCGCCCTGCGGTCGGTGTTCCTCGGGGACATCACGGACGAGGAGTGCAGTCTCTCCCGGATCAGCCAGACCGACGTCACACCGCTGCTGACCGGCTTTCCCGCACTGGAGGATTTCGGCGTGCGCGCGGGGTGGGGCACCAGCCTGGGAGAAACATTGAAGCTGGAGTTCCCCGCCCTGCGCCATGACGCGCTGCGCAGGCTGACCGTGGAAAGCAGTGGCCTGCCGGGTGGCGTCGTGCGCGGTGTGGGGGCGAGCGAACTGCCCGCGCTGGTCCACCTCGACCTGTGGCTGGGCAGCAACGACACCGGTGGGGACTGTGAGGTGGCCGATCTGGAGCCGATCCTGTCCGGTGCCCGGATGCCCCGGCTGCGGCACCTGGCCCTGCGCAACAGCGAGATCCAGGACGAGGTCGCCGCCGCCGTGGCGTCCGCCCCGGTGGTCGCTCGGCTCGAGGTGCTCGACCTTTCCATGGGCATCCTGAGCGACGACGGCGCCGCCGCCCTCCTCGGCGGCCAGCCGCTGACCCACCTCACAAAGCTGGACCTGCACTACAACTTCCTCAGCGAGCCCTTCCAACAGCGCATACGCCAAGCGCTCGAACCCGCGGGCGTCGAAGTGGATCTCGATCAGAGTGACGTCGACTACGAGGCCGACGGCACCGTCTGGCGCTCCATCTGTGTTGAGGGGCTCTACTAGGGGGTGCCTTGTCGATCAGGCCGGATCAGCGAGCGGCGTCAGGGGGCACCTCCCAGCGGTAGCTGGGGGAGCGACGAGCGCGGGGCCGCGAGGTGCCGCCCGCTGCGGCAGCGGCTGATGTCACAGCGGCGTCGGGAGCCCGGCATGACCGGCAAGACACCCCCTAGTCGCGGGGGAGCAGGGTGCCCAGCGGGCCGAGGTCGAGATTGAGGTCTTCCGGGGTGAGGCCGTGCTGGTCGCAGAGTTCGGTCATGCGGCGGTCCAAATGCATCAGCGTCGTGCCGATGCGGTCGATCTGGTCCTCGGTGAGGCCCCCCGCGTCGATGCGGCGCAGGGCCTGACGTTCCATCAGCTGGCGGAGGAGTTCGACCACGGTCAGGACGAGGGCGACCAGGTCGCGGCCCATCGCGTCGGGGTCGAGTTCGACGCGGGTGTCGGTCACAGCGGGCCGCCGTCGGTCCAGGGGGCGGGGACGCGTTCGTTGACGGAGGACAGCAGGGCGTGCAGGGAGAGCCGGATGAGGGGGACTTCGGCGATGGCGATGACGAGGTCGCCGCTGACGACGACCCCGGTGGCGAGCACCCGGTCCAGGAGGTCGACCAGGGGCACGCCGACCGGGCCGTGGGCCTCGGCGGGGACGCTGCCCCAGCCGGCGGTGGTCATGAGGTGGCCCCGGCGTCGGAGAAGGCGTCGGCGAAGGAGTACGGGGGCCAGGGGCCCGACAGGTCGATCTGGATCGCGGGCTCGTCCCGGCGCAGGGAGGTCAGGGCGGCGCGGAGTTCGCGGGTGCGGGTCGCGTCGAGGAGGTAGGCCGCGTTGAGGATGTGGGTGCGGTCCTTGCCGGTGACCTCGACGCCGTGCGGGCGCAGTCGGCGGGCGGCCACGGCGAAGCCGCGTACGACGGTGTCCACGCGCTCGGCGGCCTGGAGGGCGGCGTTCTGGCGCTGTTCGCGGCCCTGGTGGCGGTTGCGGACGCGGTCCAGGTACGCGCGGCCACTGTCCGCCACGGCCGTTTCCCGGACGACGGGCCGGGCGGTGGGGGCGTAGACCTTTACGCCCCATTCTTCTCGGCCTGCCAGCCGGTCCAAAGCGGTCAGGAAGGACGCCTCCCTCTCGCGCAGGGCCTCCCGGACCCGCTCGTCGCCGCGGTAGAGGGTGGCCAGGGGGAGGGGGACGGTCGCGGTGACGGCGGAGACCGCCGTGATCACCTCGTGGTGGGCGCGGGCGCAGCGTTCCAGTTCGGCGCGGTCGGAGAGGCGTTGGCGCAGTGCCGCTTCGGTGTAGTCGGCGGCCGGTACGTCCTGGACGATGGCGGTGAGCGGGCCCGCGGCCAGTGCGCGGACGGGGGCGTCCGTACCGGGCAGGGCCTCGTGGGGGCGGCAGACCGCGTACGCGTAGGTGAGCGTGACGGTCATGCGCCGTCGCCTCCCGCCGGGGCCGCGGCGGTCAGCTCGCCGGACTCGAAGGCGTCCAAGCGCTCCCGCAGCCTCGCGTTCTCCTCCGCGAGCGCGTCCCGCCGGGCGCGCGACGACAGCGCCGGGTCGGTCTCCCACCAGTCGATCCCCGCCTTGCGCGCGGTGTCCACAGAGGCGACGAACAGCCGCAGCCGGATGGTGAGCAGTTCGATGTCCAGCAGGTCGATCTTGATGTCCCCGGCGATGACGATGCCCTTGTCGAGGACGCGTTCCAGGATCTCGGCGAGGTCGGACGTGGGCGGGCCGGTGGTCGGGGGCGGGGTGCACAGCAGATCGCGGTCGGTGCGGTGGTCAGCCACGTCGCGTCGTCCCTCGTTCCAGCAGGTCGAGCAGTCGGTCCTCTTCGCGGTCGAATGCGTCGGGGTCGATGGCTCCGGACTCCAGCGCCTCGTTGAGGGCGGCGAGCCGGGCGCGGATCACGGACGGGTGGTGCAGCTCCCGTTCGGCGGCGTCCCGCAGGCACTCCGCGATCCACAGCGTGCCCCGTACGGGCGCCAGCGGCAGCAGCGCGATCTCGCTCAGCACGCCCATGCGGGCTCCACGAAGCTGTAGCAGGGCAGCGGTCCGGTCAGCCGCAGCTCGACATGGCCGCCGTGCTCGGCGGCGAGGCGTTCCACCACGGTGCGGAAGCGCCGCATCTCGGCCCGGGCCAAGAGGAACGACGCGTTGAGCACGCACCCCGGCACCTCGGGCCCTGCCACTCGCTCGTCCGCCACCTCCGACAGCGCGGCCAGCACCGCGGCGGCGGTGGCGGTGGCCCGGCGGGTCAGCCCCCGGGCCACGGCCTCGCCGAGCCGCAGGCTGGCCTCGTAGCCGGGGTTGCGGCGGGCGGCGGTGCGCAACCGCGCGACCTCGGGGTCCTCGCGCATCAGCGACCGCAGATCGCCCTGGGCGGGGACCGCCTTGAGGTTCATCTCGACCCGGCCGTCGACCCGGTTGAGCGCGGCGAGGCAGTCGCCGTGCGAGGACTCCAGCTGGCGCCGCACCACGTCCTCGTCGGGCGCGACCATCCCGAAGCGCATGGGCAGCACCGGCCCGTCCATCGCGAGGGCGAGGGCCAGTTCCTGGTGTGCGAGGAGGTCGCGCCGCTTGGCGCGCAGCCCCGCCGGGGCGTCGCTGACGACGGCGGCCAGCTCACCGGCGCGCAGCGTACGCAGCGGGGCGGGGCGTTCGCCGACGCCGGTGCGGCCGGGCGGCAGGGCGCGGCGGGCGTGGACGACGCCGTAGACGTACACGCTGCGGGGCGCGACGGCGGCCTCGGCCATGGGTCAGTCCTCCTCGGACTCGGAGCGGCGGCGGGCGCGGGGTGCGTCACTGCTGGTGCGGCGTCGCGGGCGGGATTCCTCGTCCGGTTCGTCCTCGCCGCCCCCGACGGCCCGTTTGACCTTCTCCTCCACGGCGCCGACCGCCTTCTTCGCCTTCCGCTTGCCGAGGCCCTGAGCCACCGCCCCCGCCCCGGTGCCCCCGCCCCCGCCTCCGCCGAACAGCTCGGGCACGGTGCGGCTGGTGCGGTCGCGTTCGAGGTCCACGCGGTTGCAGGCCTCCGCGAAGCGCAGATACGTGTCCACGCTGGCCACCACGACCCGGGCGTCGATCTTCAGGATCTCGATGCCGACCAGGGAGACCCTGATGAACACGTCGATCACCATGCCGCGGTCGAGGATCAGCTCCATGACGTCGTACAGGGTGCCCGCCCGCGGAACGCAGACGACTTCCTCGGTGTAGGTGGTGGGAGCCATGGTCGGAGGGGTCCTTTCCGCAGTGGTCGGCTCAGCAGTCGTCGGCCGCACCGCGCCGGTAGCGGCGGACCCTCCGGTACTCGCGCAGCTCGCCCCGCTGGTCGATGTCCACCTCGTACGTGGCCAGCAGGCTCGTGGTGTCGGGGATGCGGGAGACCTCCAGCACGTCCACGCTCACCCGCCAGCCGTCCTCGGTGCGGCGCACCGCGGACACCCCCTCGGTGGGGTGGGTGATCAGCGCGGCGAGCCGGTCGCAGGCGTGCCCGGCCGCCTGCTCGGGACCGGGCCCGGACCCGGACCCGGGACCGGGACCGGGTTCGGGCTCGCGCTCCCGCGTCCTGCGGCTGGTCTCGGCGCCGGACGTGCGCCGCTCTCGCTCTGCCATGTGCATCAGTCTGTTCACAGCCCGCGCCGGGCCGCGCGCGGAGTTGGGCCAGATGCGGGCGTGGTGCTACTCCGGGGGCGGCCGGGGACGACCGGGGGGCGCCGTCACCGTATGACCGGACAAAGCGCACCCGGCGGAGGATGTCGGCGCGGGGCCGTACTCTGGAAGACCCCCGGCCCGTGACACGTGTCGGGTCGTTCGCGTTGTCCGCCTCCGGGATGGAATACCCCTTTATGAGCCTCACCGGTCTGCTCGACGCCGTCGTAAGGGACCCCGCGCTCGCCGAGGCGGTGCGCGGCGCCACCGACGGCCATCGCCCCCACGTCGATCTGGTCGGCCCGCCCGCCGCCCGTCCGTTCGCCATCGCCGCGCTCGCGCGCTCGGCGGGCCGTACCGTGCTCGCGGTGACGGCCACCGGCCGGGAGGCGGAGGACCTGGCGGCGGCGCTGCGCTCGCTGCTGCCGCCGGACGGGGTGGTGGAGTACCCGTCCTGGGAGACGCTGCCGCACGAGCGGCTCTCCCCGCGCTCGGACACGGTCGGGCGGCGCCTCGCGGTGCTGCGCAGGCTGGCCCATCCGAGCCCGGACGACCCGGCGGCCGGTC
Source organism: Streptomyces sp. NPDC059455 (assembly GCF_042750115.1). Lineage (NCBI taxonomy): Bacteria > Bacillati > Actinomycetota > Actinomycetes > Kitasatosporales > Streptomycetaceae > Streptomyces > Streptomyces sp. NPDC059455. The sequence goes on along the minus strand of NZ_JBHYVB010000020.1, from coordinate 63,003 downwards.
CCGTCTCGGTCGTTGTCTCGCCCGTACGGTCCGTGCTCCAGCCGCAGGTCAAGGGGCTCGGCGACCTGGAGCCGGTGAGCCTGCGGGCCGGGCGGACCGCCGATCTGGAGGAGATCGTGGACGGGCTCGCGGCCGCCGCGTACTCCCGGGTCGAACTGGTCGAGAAGCGCGGCGAGTTCGCCGTGCGCGGCGGCATCCTGGACGTCTTCCCGCCGACCGAGGAGCATCCGCTCCGGATCGAGTTCTGGGGCGACGACATCGAGGAGATCCGCTACTTCAAGGTGGCCGACCAGCGGTCCCTGGAGGTCGCCGAGCACGGGCTGTGGGCCCCGCCCTGCCGGGAGCTGCTGCTGACCGACGACGTACGGGAGCGGGCCGCGGCCCTCGCCGAGGCCCATCCCGAGCTGGGCGAGCTGCTCGGCAAGATCGCCGAGGGGATCGCGGTCGAGGGCATGGAGTCCCTGGCCCCCGTCCTGGTGGACGACATGGAGCTGCTGCTGGACGTCCTCCCGACGGGCAGCATGACGGTCGTCTGCGAGCCGGAGCGGGTGCGCACCCGGGCGGCGGACCTGGTGGCCACCAGCCAGGAGTTCCTCCAGGCCTCCTGGGCGGCCACCGCCGGGGGAGGGGAAGCCCCGATCGACGTCGGCGCGGCCTCCCTGTGGGGCATCGCGGACGTCCGCGACCGCGCCCGTGAGCTGGGCATGATGTGGTGGTCGGTGAGCCCCTTCGCGGCCGACGAGGAGCTCGACGCGGATACGGTCAAGCTGGGCATGCACGCCACCGAGAGCTACCGCGGCGACACCGCCCGCGCGCTGGCCGACACCAAGGGCTGGCTCGCCGACGGCTGGCGCACGGTCTATGTGACCGAGGGCCACGGCCCCGCCTCCCGCACCGTCGAGGTGCTCGGCGGCGAGGGGATCGCGGCCCGGCTGGACGGTGACCTCACCGAGATCAAGCCGTCCGTGGTGCATGTGGCCTGCGGCTCGATCGACTACGGCTTCATCGACCCGGCCCTGAAGCTGGCCGTGCTGACCGAGACGGACCTGTCCGGGCAGAAGGCCGCGGGCAAGGACGGGGCGCGGATGCCCGCGCGCCGCCGTAAGACGATCGATCCGCTCACCCTCGAGGCGGGCGACTTCATCGTCCACGAGCAGCACGGCGTGGGCCGCTACATCGAGATGGTGCAGCGCACCGTCCAGGGCGCCACCCGCGAGTATCTGGTGGTGGAGTACGCCCCGGCCAAGCGCGGCCAGCCCGGCGACCGGCTCTTCGTCCCCACCGACCAGCTGGAGCAGGTCACCAAGTACGTGGGCGGCGAGGCGCCGACCCTGCACCGGCTCGGCGGCGCCGACTGGACCAAGACCAAGGCGCGCGCCAAGAAGGCCGTCAAGGAGATCGCCGCCGACCTGATCAAGCTCTACTCGGCCCGGATGGCGGCGCCCGGCCACGCCTTCGGCGGGGACACCCCCTGGCAGCGGGAGCTGGAGGACGCGTTCCCGTACGTGGAGACCCCCGACCAGCTCACCACCATCGCCGAGGTCAAGGAGGACATGGAGAAGTCGGTTCCGATGGACCGGCTGATCTGCGGCGACGTCGGCTACGGCAAGACCGAGATCGCGGTCCGCGCCGCCTTCAAGGCGGTCCAGGACGGCAAGCAGGTCGCGGTGCTCGTGCCCACGACCCTGCTGGTGCAGCAGCACTTCGGCACCTTCGGCGAGCGGTACGGCCAGTTCCCCGTCAACGTCAGGGCGCTCTCCCGCTTCCAGACCGACACCGAGGCCAAGGCGGTGCTGGAGGGGCTGCGGGACGGCTCGGTCGACATCGTCATCGGCACCCACCGGCTCTTCTCCTCCGAGACCAAGTTCAAGGATCTGGGCCTGGTCATCGTGGACGAGGAGCAGCGCTTCGGTGTCGAGCACAAGGAGCAGCTGAAGAAGCTCCGCGCCAATGTGGACGTGCTGACCATGTCCGCCACGCCCATCCCGCGCACCCTGGAGATGGCGGTCACCGGCATCCGCGAGATGTCCACGATCACCACCCCGCCGGAGGAGCGCCATCCGGTGCTGACCTTCGTCGGTCCGTACGAGCAGAAGCAGATCGGCGCCGCGATCCGGCGCGAGCTGCTCCGCGAGGGCCAGGTCTTCTACATCCACAACCGGGTGGAGTCCATCGACCGGGCCGCCGCCCGGCTGCGCGAGATCGTCCCCGAGGCGCGGATCGCCACCGCCCACGGGCAGATGTCGGAGGGCGCGCTGGAGCAGGTCGTGGTCGACTTCTGGGAGAAGAAGTTCGACGTCCTGGTCTCCACGACCATCGTCGAGTCCGGGATCGACATCTCCAACGCCAACACCCTGATCGTCGAGCGCGGCGACAACTTCGGCCTCTCCCAGTTGCACCAGCTGCGCGGCCGGGTCGGGCGAGGGCGTGAGCGCGGTTACGCGTACTTCCTCTACCCGCCCGAGAAGCCGCTCACGGAGACCGCCCATGAGCGGCTGGCCACGATCGCCCAGCACACCGAGATGGGCGCGGGCATGTATGTGGCGATGAAGGACCTGGAGATCCGCGGCGCGGGCAATCTGCTCGGCGGCGAGCAGTCCGGCCACATCGCGGGCGTCGGCTTCGACCTCTACGTCCGGATGGTCGGCGAGGCCGTCGCCGACTACCGCGCCTCGATCGAGGCGGGCGAGGGCGAGCCCGCGGAGGCGCCGCTGGAGGTCAAGATCGAGCTTCCGGTCGACGCGCACGTCCCGCACGACTACGCCCCCGGCGAGCGGCTGCGCCTCCAGGCGTACCGGGCGATCGCCTCCGCCAACAGCGAGGAAGACATCCGCGCCGTCCGCGAGGAGCTCACCGACCGCTACGGCAAGCTCCCCGAGCCGGTGGAGAACCTCCTCCTGGTCGCCGGCCTGCGCCTGCTGGCCCGCGCCTGCGGTGTCACCGACATCACCCTCCAGGGCTCCAACATCCGCTTCTCCCCGGTAGAGCTCCGCGAATCCCAGGAGCTGCGCCTCAAGCGCCTCTACCAGCGCACGGTCATCAAGCCCGCCACCAAGCAGATCCTGGTACCCCGCCCCGCCACCGCCCGCATCGGCGGAAAGCCGCTGGTGGGACGGGAACTGCTGGCGTGGACCGGGGAGTTCCTGACGTCGATCCTGGGGTCGTGAGGGCGGTGCTGGGGCTGGGGCGTGAGGGTGCTCCTGGGGGGCGTGACGACGGTGCTGGGGACGCCATCCGGCTCAGGCGATGCGGATCTGTTGATCGTCGACTTCGAGCACCAGGGTCAGCCGCGCCCCCAGCGCCTGCGCATAGGCGCGCATCGCCGTGAGATCCACCGCCTTGCCCTGCTCCAGCTGGGAGACGCGGGCTTGGGTGATGCCGAGCTGGGCGGCGGCCTGCTGCTGGGTGAGACCCCGTTCCCTCCGCAGCCGCCGCAGGTGATGGCCCAGGAGGTGGGCCTCCTGCTGCAGGCGTGCGGCCTCCTTCCGCGCCGCCCACTCCGCCTCGCCCACCTCGGGGTGGGCCTCGCGACGGACCCGCTCGCCGCTCCTCTTGACCTCGTCCCACGAGGTGAAACCGTTCATTCCGCCGCCTTCTCCTTGTGGTCGAGGTACTGCCGGTAGCGCTCCTCGGCGAGTGGGACGGCGGTGTCGTACCAGCGCCGCCAATTGCCCGCCTTGTCGCCCGCCACCAGGAGGATGCACTCCCGGTCGGGGTCGAAGACGAAGAGGATGCGGATTTCGGTCCGGCCCGCCGAGCCCGGGCGTAACTCCTTGAGGTTCTTCATCGAGCTGCCGTGGATCACATCGGCCATGGGACGACCGAGGCTCGGTCCTATGGCCGCCAGCAGCTCGATGGCCTGCTCCACCGAGTCGGCCGAATGCGGATCGTGAGCACATAGGGCGAGGAACCAGTCGGCCACCTCGTCATGGATGTTGATTGACCACGTCACGAGCGAGTATAAGCAGTCGCTTGTAGAAGCGCACCCTTGTAAAGCCAGCTCATTCCCTCGAATGGGTGGGCCTGCCTGCGCCAGCTTCCACGGGGACAGGGGCGGGCCGCCCGCGCGACACCCCCCTCGGCGCGCGGCGGCCGGCCCCCGCGCATGAGCCCCGCCGGGGGGCCCGGTGCGGTGCCGTGGC